>JAKEHX010000231.1 GCA_022614795.1 Planctomycetaceae bacterium
CGGCTGGAGGGAAGCGCTGTGATTCCGCGGATCAAGGGGACCGCCTACATCACGGCCGAAGCGACGCTGATCCTCGACGATCGCGATCCGTTTCGGACGGGGATTGTACGTCCCGCCGGCCCGGCGGGACCTTGGGAGGGCGGGCCATGACGGCTGCGCCAAAGACAGTGGTCGTCATCGGCGGCGGCGTGATTGGGGCGGCTTGTGCCTATTATCTATCGCGGCGGGGACTGGAAGTAACAATCGTCGAACAAGGCGGCTTCGGCAGCGGCTGCTCGCATGCGAACTGCGGCTACGTCTGCCCGAGCCACGTGTTACCGATGGCCGCGCCGGGCGCCGTGTGGATGGGGCTCAAGGCGCTGGTCGCACGCAATTCGCCCCTCAAGATTCGGCCGCGGCTCGATCCGGCCTTGTGGAGCTGGCTGTGGCAGTTCACTCGAAACTGCAATGCGACACAGATGCTGTCGGCCGGGCGGGCAATTCAGGCCCTGCTTGCCTCATCGCGGCGACTTTACGACGAATTGCTCGCCCAGGAGCGGATCGAATGCGAATGGGAAGCCAAGGGCCTCTTGTTTGTGTTTCAGACGGACGCGGCTTTCGAACATTACGCCGCGACGGACGAGCTGATGGGCCGCGAATTCGGAATTCGAGCGCGGCGGCTGGCCGGCGACGCGTTGGTCGCGATGGAGCCGGCACTAAAGCCCGGGCTGCCCGGAGCGTGGCTGTATGAGACCGACGCGCACCTGCGGCCCGATCGGCTGATGGCGGAGCTGAAGCGCGTGCTCGCCGCACGCGGCGTGACGATTCGCGAGCAGTGTCCGGCGAAACGGATCGTCCGCGAGAACGGCCGGGCCCGCGCGGTGCAGACACCGGCTGGTGAGTTAGCGGCCGACGCCTTCGTCCTGGCGGCGGGGGCGCTCTCGCCGCGATGGAGCCGCGAGCTGGGCTGCCGCATGCCGATTCAGCCCGGCAAGGGCTATTCGATCACGATGCCGCGGCCGGCCCGCTGCCCGGCGACCCCCATGATCTTCGAGGAGCATCGCGTCGGGGTCACGCCGTTCCGCTCGGGCTATCGGCTCGGCTCGACGATGGAATTCGCCGGGTACGACAGGGCGCTGCGACCCGATCGGCTCGAACTGCTTAAGGCGGCCGCACGGCTGTACTTGCACGAGCCGCTCGCCGAGCCGGTCGAGGAGGAGTGGTTCGGCTGGCGGCCGATGACGCCCGACAGCCTGCCGATCATTGGGGCAAGTCCGGCGCTATCGAACGTCTGGATCGCGGCGGGGCACAACATGCTGGGCCTGTCGATGGCGCCGGGGACGGGCCGACTCGTCGCGGAGCTGATCACGGGCGAGCAGCCGCATCTTGATGTGGAGCCGTATTCGCCGCTGAGGTTTTGAGCGTAAGGGGTCGGGAGTCTTTGCCGGAATCCGACGTATCAATATGGAGAACGTACTTCCGGCAAAGACTCCCGACCCCTTACGCCAGCACAGGCCGTCCATGGAAGCCCGAAGCGTCAGCGAGGGCCAATGGGCGGAACACGTATGTCCTGGCGGTCGTTCCAAATTCTAGGGTGATTGGCAAAGTGCTCGTTTCAACGCCGTGATTCCCATGAAACATCTTGCCGGGTTTTGCGCCTGGCGTGCGGAGCCCGTTCCGACCCAATCCTTGCACAAACCGCCAGGACAACTACAGTGAATGCAACCCTTCGCATTGGAACACGTCCCATGCCCGAGCCAGCCGCCAACCGTGCGATCGTCGAGTTCCTCACCAATCGCGGCTACACGCCGGCCGAGATCGAAAAGATTCTCGCCAAGCTGGCCAGTTACGACGAGAAGACGGTGAACGACGCCGTGTTCGACTCGATCGGCCACGGCACGTTCTCGCTCGACGAGATCATCCGCCAGGCCCTGGCGGAATAGCGCGATGCCGTAGCCGAAGTCGTGAGACTTCGGGGCGCTTTCGAGCATTGGCTCCAGCACTGTCAAGCCGCATCGGCAAACAGCGCAGCAGCGAACTGATCGGCATCGAAGACGGCCAGGTCGGACGATTTTTCGCCCACGCCGACGAACTTCACGGGAATAGCAAACCGCTCGCGGATCGGGATGATCACGCCCCCTTTGGCCGTGCCGTCGAGCTTGGCCAGGATGATCCCCGTGCATTTCGCCGCCGTCGAGAACCCCTGGGCCTGGCTCAGTGCGTTTTGCCCCGCCGTGGCATCGAGAACCAGGAGCACTTCGTGCGGGGCATCGGGAATCTGTTTCGTGATGACGCGGTAGATTTTCTCCAGCTGCTGCATCAGGTTCGTCTGCGTCTGCAACCGGCCGGCTGTGTCGATGATGCAGACCTCGGCGCCGGTCTGGATGGCCAGGGCGACCGCCTTATGGGCGACCGCGGCTGGATCGCCCTGGTTCTCGCCTTCGACGATCGCCGCCCCTTCGCGCTCGGCCCAGATCGCCAATTGTCTGACCGCCGCAGCGCGAAACGTATCGCCGGCGCCGACGACGACTCTTTTCCCCTGGTCGCGGAACATCCGCATCAGCTTGGCGATCGAAGTCGTTTTCCCCGATCCATTCACGCCGACGACGAGGATCACCGTCGGGCCGCTGGCCGCGAATTGAATCGGCCGCTGGGGCTGCTTCAAGATCGCCCGCACCTCGTCCTGCACACTGGCGAGCACGTCGCTCATGTGCACGACGCGTGCCCGAAAATCGCTGCCGATGCGGTCGCGAATGCGAGCAGCCGGACCAGTCCCCATGTCGGTCTTGACCAGAATCGCGTACAACTCGTTCAGGAATTGGTCATCGACCAAGCGCCCTTCGCGCTTGAACAGGTCGCGGATGTCGGTGTTGAGGAAGTCGGTCGTCTTCTTCAATGCCGACCGGAACCGCCCAAACAGGCTCGGCGCCGTTTCAGTGGCCGCGTCGTCAGACGTTTCCTGACGAGGCATTGTCGCCGGCCGCGCGGCATCCCTCGCTGGCTCAGCCTTCTTCTTGAACAAGTCAAACACGCCCACGCGGATAGCCTCCTGACTCCTGACCCCCGACTCCCGGCCTACTGCCGCTCGCGCCGCTCTTTGTGCATGAAGCGGTCGAGCACGCCGTTCACAAAATGGGGCGACTGTTTTCCGCCGTAGCGCTTGGCCAGTTCCACCGCCTCGTTGATCGCCACGCGCTGCGGCGTGCCGCCAAACAGCATTTCATACGCCCCCAGCCGCAGGATGTTGCGGTCGGTCACCGCCATCCGTTCCATCGTCCAGTTGTCGGCCCGCTCGACAAGCTGCCTGTCGATCTCGCCCTTGTGCTTGCGGACGCCCGCCACCAGCGAGCGGGCGAAGTCGATCAGCTCGGCATCCTGGAGCAGGCGGTTGCAGAGAAAGGCGTCGCCCGCCTCCGGGTTGCGATCGGGGTTCAGATCGTCCTCGTAGAGGACCTGGAGCACGATTTCTCGTGCCCGACTGCGGCGAGTCATATGGGGAACCTGGACAGGCTTTGCTGACGTACGTTGGAAGGCGGCGGGCCCTTGGCAAACCACCTTAGCGGAATTATAGCTCCCTCGGGCGGCTGTCCGAAGGCGTGAGTGCCAGTGCGGGGTGTTCGATTCTTTGGGCCGACCGTTTAGAATGCATGAAACGGTTGTATTCCCGTGCAGAAGGCCCCGCTCCCCGTGAACGTGTTCGTCAATGGCCAGCCGTGGCAGGTCGCCGGCGGAACGACCGTGGCCGACCTGCTGGCGCAGCTTGGGCTGCCCACCCGCGGAATCGCCGTCGAGGTGAACCAAGCGATCGTCCCCCGTGCCCGCCATGGCGAACAGCCGCTCCAGGACGGCGACCAGCTGGAAGTCGTCTCGCTCGTCGGCGGCGGATAAATCCCGCACCACTCACCACTCACCACTCACGCTTGTCCGCCACCCTTGCTGCTGATGCCGACGCGCTTCGCCTGGGCCGGCATACGCTGACCAGCCGGCTGATCGTCGGCACGGGCAAGTACGACACCTACGACACGATGCGCGAGTCGCTCGCGCTGTCAGGGACCGATTGCATCACCGTCGCCGTCCGCCGCGAACGGCTGTACGACGGGCAGGGGAAGAACATCCTCGATTATCTTGATCTCGACCGGTACACGCTCTTGCCCAACACCGCCGGCTGCTACAACGCGGCCGATGCGGTGCGCGTCGCGCGGATGGGCCGCGAGATTTTGCTGAGCCTGGAGAATCCGGGCGCCGATTGGGTCAAGCTTGAGTGCCTGGGGGATTCGAAAACGCTCCTTCCCGATCCGGTCGAGACGCTGCGGGCGACGGAACAGCTCGTCGCCGATGGCTTCCAGGTGCTTTGTTACACGAGCGACGATCCGGTCATCGCCCGCCGGCTCAAGGCGGCTGGCGCGACCGCCGTCATGCCGGCCGGCAGCCCGATTGGCTCAGGACAGGGCGTGCTGAACGCCAACAACATCCGCATCATTCTCGAGTACTTGAAGGCCGACGATCCCGACTACCCGGTGATCATCGACGCCGGCGTGGGGACGGCCAGCGACGTGACGATCGCCATGGAGCTGGGCGTGGACGGCGTGCTTCTCAATACGGGCATCGCCCACGCCCGAGATCCACTGGGCATGGCCCGCGCCATGAAGGCCGCTTGCGAGGCTGGCCGCCTGGCGTATCTGGCCGGGCGAATTCCGCGGCGGCTTTACGCCACTGCCAGCAGTCCCGAAGAGGGCGTCATTTCCACCCGGCCCTATAACTAGCCCTCCGCTGCGGCATGCCCCTCGAAATCTCCTGCTCCAGTTGCCAGGCCCGGTTCCGTGTGCCCGACTCGGCCGCGGGGAAAAAGATCCGCTGCCCCAAATGCAAAGGGGCGATCGAAGTGCCCGCGGCGGCCATTGGCCGAGATCGGGAAGCTGAGCAGCCCACAATGGAACAGCCCGCGATCGAGCCGCCGCGCATCGAGCGCCCAACCGCGCGCCCGCCGGACCAGTGGTACCTCAAGACCGATGGTGGCGAGGAGTTTGGTCCCGTTTCGCGCGACGAGCTGGACGCTTGGAAGGAAGAAGGACGGATCACCGCCGACTGCCAATTGCTCGTGGAAGGGAGCACCGAGTGGCAATGGGCTGGCGACGTCTATGCCGATTTGGATGGCGAGCCAGAATCGGCGCCTGTTGCCGTTACGCCAACGCCGACTGCCAGAAAATCGACGTCTGCCAAGAAGTCATCTCCGGCCAAAAAAAGCGTTCCCTCACCGGCGACGGACGACGATGTGACCGCGTGCAGCAGCCGGTCCAAGGCAATTGCCGGCCTGTTGGGCATTTTCCTCGGCGCGCTGGGAACACACCGCTTCTACCTCGGCTACTGGGGCCTGGGGCTGGCGATGCTCTTTACGCTGGGCGGCTGCGGCGTCTGGTCGCTGGTCGATGCCGTGCTGGTCCTTTTGGGCCGGGTCAATGACGCCGACGGCCGGCCGCTGTCCGACTAGGTTTCCCACTACCGCGACTCGACGGTCACCGCCATCACCACGGGAGCCGTCCGGTCATCGCCTTTGACCAATTCGATCTGGGCAATCGGATCGGCCAACTGAGGTTGAACGGCCAGATAGCGTATCTGCCGGCCGCGGAGGCTATAGGCGAACTTGCTTCCCGGCACATCGACGCGGCGGATGTAGTCGGCAAAATGCTCTCCGTTCACCAGCTTGTGGTCCTCCGTCTTGCCCCCCTCGTAGTGCAGCCGCACGATCATTGACACCGACTTCTCGCCGCCATAGGGGAAGCCCCACCCGGAGACGCCCGAGAGCAGGTGGATCGCCTTCGCCGGCATGTTGCAGGGCAGAGCCACACTCTTGGGCATCGTCGGCGGCAGCTTCCCTTCGGGCCCATTGAGCAGAATCACGTTGGCCCGCTTGTCTTCCTGCGGATCGACCAGCGTGAACGGCACACCCTCGAAGGTCTTGGGCGACCAGTCGGCAAAGATCAGCCGTTCCTGCGGCGAGTTCTCGTCATAGAACAAGCCGCGCGTGCTGATTGCCGTCGCATATTTGTCAAGCGGAATCGGCACGAACTGGCCGCGCTGTGTGAGGAACTCGAGCAGGTCGCGAATCTCTTCCGGCTTGACCTGCTTCTCGAAGCCTTCGGGCATGAGCGATTTGCTGGAGGCCTGGAGATTGGCAATGTCCTCGCGCTGGACGATATGCCGCTTGGCCTCGCTGTCCACGAGCTCGATGGATGTCCTCGTTTCCGAAGCCAACAGGCCGCTGATCGCGATACCATCGACCGTGAGTACCGAATAGACGCGATAATTCCCCTCGACGTTGCGGCTGGGATCGATGAGCTGCATCAAAAGCTCGTGCTTGGGATGGACGGCCGTGCCGGTCAAGTCCGGGCCAATCTTGGCGCCTTCGCCGAAGTGCGTGTGGCACTTGGCACATTGATTCTTGAAGACCACCTTGCCGGCCGCGACGTCTCCCTTGACCTCGGTCAAATGCTTGAGTTCGTCGAGGACTTTCTGCCGATCGGCGTTGGGCAGGCCGCCCCCTGCCGCCAGGAGCCGCCGGGCCCGCTCGGCGATCCGCCGGCTGGGGTGGCTGGCCAGGGCCTGCTTCTGATCGAGCGAAAGATCGGCCAGTTGCACCTGGCCTTGTTCCACCGCGTCCAAAAGCGGCGTGGTCCAATCGTTGCGCGCCAGAAGCACCCGCAAGGCGACTGTGCGAACCGCCGGAGTGAGCTTCGGCAGCCTGCCGGCGAGTGCTTCCGCCACTTCGGCGGCCTCGGCGCGGCCCAATGCCTCAACCAGGCCGCGGGCCAGGTCGGGCGAAGTTTGCGGCGTGACAAGATCGAGCAGCTTGCCGGCCGAGGCGTCGTTCCGCAATAGGTCAGCGTATTCGTTGGCCGCGGCGATGCGTGCCTGGTCGGTGGCGTCCTCTTTGGAAGCGGCTGCGAGGAAGCCCTCGGTCAGCTTGGCAACATGCTGCCCGAGGCCCTGGCTGCCCCAACGCGTCGCCAGCGTCACCAGCTGCGACTTGCCCGCTGCCGGCAACTTCTCGAATAGCTGTGCGAGCGTGGACTCCAGTTCCGGGCTCAGCGCCGGCTTGCTGTCGCGCGGCCAGCCGCGTGCCAGGCCAGTGAGAATTGCCACCGCGACTTCCGGCTGGGCTTGTTTCAACTCCCCCAGCAGCGACGCTGGGTTTTCGAGGCCGCTGCGGGCAACGTGGCCGGCAACGATTGCCAGTCGCTCGGTCGCGGCGGTATTGGCGAGCGACTTATTGCCCGATTTCGCTGCAGCCAGAAGTGCCAAGGTGCCATTCTTGGCCGCGGCTGCCGTCGCCGCGTCGAGCAACTGGCGATCTTGCTGAATGTCCGGGTCTTCGAGCATCGCAATGACAGCGCTAGCCGTGGCTTCCGTCGCCGGCTTGTCCGCCAATGCCAAAATCGCAGCCAGCCGAACTTGTGGCGCCTTGGCCGTTAATGCGCCGCATTCCAGCAGCGCTCGAAGTGAGTCTTCCGAGGTCGGTACGATTTGCAGGGCGTTTCGCAGCACGCCATCTGAAGGGTGGTGAAGCCCCGCCAACGAGATGTTGTAAGCCTCGGGATGTTCGGGCTTGAGGGCGCCCAGCCCGTGCAGCGTCCACAGGGCGTGAATCGCAGCGGTATTCAGTCCGATTGCATCAACGCTCTTGTCGCTCACCAGCTTGATGAGCTGGGGAATGACATCCGCATTGCCCCGCTCCACGAGTAACCGCTGGGCGTGCGTCCGCCAGAACATGTTGTCGCTCTTGAGGGCAGTGACGAGCTGCTCTGGTGTGGAAAGTGGGGCAGGCTTCCAGCCTGCCGCTGTGTTTTCTGGCAGGCTGGAAGCCTGCCCCACGTACGCCAGCCGATAAATCCGCCCGTGCTTCTTGTCGCGCAGCTCGGTTTCGTACGCCGCCCCCTTGCCCGTGCGAAAGCCCTGCGGCGTCGGGTTGTGCTGGACGATGTAGTTGTACCAGTCGATAAACCACATGTTGCCGTCGGGACCCACTTCGGCCTGGATCGGGGAAGTCCATTCGTCGTCGCTGGCCACGAGGTTCCACGAGTTCTTTGATTTGAATCCCGCTCCGTCCGGGCGGATCACAAAAGTGGCCACAAGGTGCCCCGTCGGCTCGGCGACAAACGCCGTGCGGTTCCAGTAGGGCTGTGGGTAGTTGCGGGCGGTATAGAGCGCGTGGCCGGCCGCAGCCGTAAATCCGCCGTGCCAATCGACCTGCCGCACCTTGTCGGTGATCGGGAAATACCGATTGCTGTCGGCAATGCCGGTCAGCACGGTGCTGCTCCAGCCGCGGACCGCTTCATAGTAGCGGTTGGGAATCGGCATGAATTCACTGGGGTTGCCATTTGCTGTCGAACCGAAGATCAAACCCTCTTCGCTGATCCCCAGGCCCCAGGTGTTGTTGTTCGTCGAGCGGAGAAACTCCAGATCGGTGACGGCGACGTTGTCCCCCTCGCCTTCGACCTTGAAGCGGAAGAACCCCTGGCGGAAGCCGGTGACGCGGCGGCCGTCGGTCAGGACAGGGCGCGAATCGTTGTATCCCTGCATCGCGTAGTACCAGTTGTCGAGGCCGTAGCGGAAGTTGCTCACTTCGCCGTGCGTATCGCGCATGCTCCAGCCGGTGACCAGCGTCTTCTTGAGGTCGGCCACGTCGTCGCCGCTGGTGTCCTTGAGGTAGATCGTCTCGCCCCCTTCCTGCACGAGGGCCCCGCCCCGATAGAAGGCGATCGCTGTCGGAATGCTCAGCTTTTCGGCGAAGACGGTGAACTTGTCGGCCCAGCCGTCGCCGTCGGTGTCTTCGCAAATGCGAATCCGGTCGCGTCCCTCCCCCTTGGGCTGCAGCTCGTTTGGATAGTCGTAGGTTTCAGCAACCCACAGCCGGCCCCGCTCGTCCCAGGTCATGAAGATCGGCTTGCCGCCCAGATCCGGCTCGGCGACGAACAGCCGCGGCTCGAATCCGACGGGCGTCACCAGGTGCTTGAGCGACTCCACCGCGTCGAGCGGCTTTTGCATCTGCTTCTGCGGGGCGGCCATCGTTCCCCAGCGGCCGCCGACGGCGTAAATCGGCACGTTGGCCTCGACGTACTCAAACGGCTTTACATCGGTTCGTTTGGTGGTCATCGGTGGGGCAGGCGTCTCGCCTGCCGTGCTTAATCCAGACAGGCCAGAGGCCTTTCCCACGGCGGCAAACGCCGGCACGACGCCCGGATCGTCGCCCACCGCCCAGCGAATGCCCCGTTCGACGAGATTCTGAAATCCCGGATTGCCCCAAGTCCGCTGGTCGTGGCCCCAGGCGGTGTAGAAGACCCGCCCCTTGCCGTGCGTGCGGACCCAGGTCCACGGTTCGCGCCGATCACCTTCCTGCCGCCATTCGAGGACCGTCCGGTCCTTCTCGTTGTGCTTGGTATGGACGTAAGTTTCATCCCAGCTCTCAAACCCGCCAAAGCCGCGGGTGATCGGGTGCTCTTCTTCGGAGAGGATCGTGCGGAATGTGCCGGTGCCATGCCGCTGGAACTGCGCGCCGACCAGCTCGATGTATTTCGGCGAATTCAGGAAGCAATACGACGCGCAGTGCAGCGGCACCAGCCCCTTGCCGCCGGCGACGTAGTCCAAAAGCGCTTGTTCCTGCTCGGGCTCGATTCGCGTCGTGTTCGCGTAGATCACCAGGCCCGCGTACTTGCCCAGCGTCTCGGCATTCAGATCGCTGACCTTGTCCGTGTAGGTCAGCTCGATGCCGCGCTCTTTCAGCACGGGCTCTAGCTGCTTGAAGCGGTCCGCCGGCCGGTGATGGCCCGAGTCGCCGAGGAAGAGGAGCTTGAGCGGTTCGGCGGAATGAGCGGCCGACACTCGCGCGAGGAGGAAGCCAAGTGTCAGAGCCAGTGTGCTGATCGACTTCATGGAGGAGCGCCTGTCACGGGCTTTGCCGGGAGTCCGGCATGAGGATAGGTGGACACCGTTTCCCAAGCGATTTTCTGCAGGATTTCCTGCTGGGCGTCGTCCACGCCCTGTGCGGTCATTTTCAGTCCGACCGGGCTGGTGCGATAGATGGCGGCGAAGTTGCAGTACGACGCCAGGGCCTGAATGTGCGGACCGCCGTGGCCGATCGGGTCGGTGAACAGCTCCGATTGCTTCATCACGCCCGGGTACTTGCCCTCGATCACCAGACCCCGCAGCTTCACCACGGCGTCGCCAACCGGCACGATAAACACAGCAGTCTTGCCGTGCTGCTTGTTGAGCTGGTCGGCCTGAGCTTCGAGCTTCTTCCGCCAGTCGTCGATGGCCGCCTGGAGGTCGGCAACTTTGGCCTCGTCCCGCTGAGCGTTGTTCGTAATGCGCCGATCCGGCGGCGGGCCGTCGAACGGATACCACGAGGCTTGCACCAAGAGCCGCAGATTCGGATTGTGCGCGAGCCCCAGCTCGGCGAATTTCGCGATCCCTTCATCGGGAATCTGTAAGTGGGCTGCCATTGTGAAGACATCGACCTCGCCGCTGGTGAGCGCCGGCTTGGCCTTGTTCTTCTCGTCGGCCAGGTCCCAGTGCTGAATGACCCGCGAGCCGCCGAGGCCCTGCACTCCCACCAACTTGTGCCCCTCGATCCCGGCCGACTTGACAAGCTGCTCGACGCGCGGAGGAACGAACATGTGGAAGCTGTGGCCAGTGTAAAAGACGCGCAGGCCGGGGGGCGGCGATTTGGGCTCCTGATCGGCCGCGCTACTGGTGGCCACGATTAGAGCCGAAATGACAACAATCAACGCAGCGCGACAAGTATTTGGAAGCATGGCTCTGTGGTTGGAATGGCAGAATGATGGGGACAGAATCATTATCATTCTGCCCGCATCATTCTGCTCCTTTCTGTTTTGCTCGAATACCGCTATTCCAGTGTAAATGCCGGCAGATTGACGATCTTGCCCCCCTTTTCGGCCGACTGATGGGCACACAGGCCGACGCATGTCCAATTGGCGGCCGTGCGGGCATTGGGCCAGGGATCGCGCCGCTTGGTCAAGGCCGTCACCATCTCATTAACCATGTGCGGGTGCGAGCCGCCGTGACCGCCGCCCTGAATGAACGAAAGGTGCCCCGCGTCGTGAATCTCTGCCGGCTGCGTGAAGCGGCGGATTGGCTCGGGCAGAAGATGCGCATAGTCGGGCACGGTCACCTTGCTCGGAATTTCTGGCTCGGGCTTCTTTGCCGTGTGGATGATGTGTGGCTCATGCTCGGTGAGCGTCCACTCAAAGCTCTTCTTCGTGCCGTAGACGTCAAAACTCTCGCGGTACTGGCGGGCCGTGTCGTAAAGGAACCGCCAAATGTGAGCGACGACGTCCGAGTCCTTGACCTTGATATGGCACGTTTCCACGGCGAACTTATTGCCCGACTTTTTGGCGATGTCCTTCCGCACCGTGCCGCTGCCGAAGCACGAGACATACTCGGCCCGCTTGTCGAGCAGGCCCAGGCACGGGCTGACCACGTGGGTGGCGTAGTGCATCGGGATCATCTTCTGCCAATAGTCTGGCCAGCCGTCCATGTCCTGCGGGTGCGAAGCAGCCAGGTGCTGAATCTTGCCGAGTTCCCCCTTCTTGTACATTTCCTTGATGAAGAGGAACTCACGGCTATAGACGACGGTCTCGGCCATCATGTACTTGAGGCCCGTGTCATCGACGAGCTGGCAGATTTTGTCGCATTCCTTGATTGTGGTGGCCATAGGGACGGTGCACATGACGTGCTTACCGGCTTTGAGGGCCTCGATCGACATCCAGGCGTGGTCGGGGATGGGCGAATTGATGTGGACGAAATCGACGTGGGGATCGGTCAGCACATCGTCGTACGCCTTGTACCGTGTGCCGATGCCAAACGTATCGCCGACCTTGTTGAGCTTCGCCTCGTTCCGCTGGCAGATGGCCGCGATGTTGGCGTTGGGATGGGCCTGGTAGATCGGAATGAACTCGGCTCCAAACCCCAGACCGATGATCGCCACGTTAACTTGCTTGGGCACAGGTGTCGTCCTCTTGGATTGATTGCCTCTGCGCTGACTGAGAACGGCCAGGACCCTCGCCAACTGGCGATGAAACGCCGGACGGAAACACTCGTCGCGAGAAGTCCGCACTAAGGTACAATCCGGGCATGCCGACATCCAGCCCCATCAGCCCTTACGAGCCG
Source organism: Planctomycetaceae bacterium (assembly GCA_022614795.1). Classification (GTDB taxonomy): domain Bacteria; phylum Planctomycetota; class Planctomycetia; order Pirellulales; family Pirellulaceae; genus CAYLLN01. The sequence continues at coordinate 12,163 of JAKEHX010000231.1, forward strand.
CCGCGCGAGGCATCATTGCCGCCGGGTTCTTGGACAGGGCGCGGCGGAGTTGGCACACTTGCAACGCCGCGTAGCAGAGGTCGAGCGCCAGGCGGTCCGCTCCTGGGTGGTACACCCCTTCTTGCGAATCTTGACGGGGTGGGCCACTCCTGGCTTGCACTAATCTGCGTTCATCTGCGTTCATCCACGGCTCGACTTTTCGGTGGCCGCGCGCTACGCTCCATCCGGGATTTCGGGTTCCACCACGTGGGCCAGCAGGGCGAGCGATTCCTGCCAGCCGAGGTAGCAGAATTCGACCGGAATGGCCGCCGGGATTCCTTCTTGCACGATGGAAAGCTCCGTTCCGCAGGAGACTTTGCGCAGCGAGATCGTGACGTGCATCTCGCCCGGCAGGTTGGGATCGTCGAATTTGTCGGTGTAGCGGATCCGCTCAGGCGGCGTCAGCTCGACGTACGTGCCGCCGAAGGAGTGGCTCTTGCCCGTATTGAAATTCGTGAACGACATGCGATACCCGCCGCCGACCCGGGCGTCCATGTGGTGCACCTTGCCGGTGAAACCGTGCGGCGGAAGCCACTTGGCCATCGCCTCCGGGTCGAGGAACGCCTTGTAAACTCGCTCGGCCGGCGCTTTGAGCACGCGGTGGAGACGGACCGTGCCTGTAGATGGGACAGCGCCGGTGGAACTGGACATCGTGGATTGCTCCGGAAATCGTGTAGTGATGCGCCGAGACGGCCTCGGCTCCACCACGTAGTCGAACGGCTGTGGCCGGAATCGACAAGGACGAGGGCGTCGGAAGGTAATTCGGTCGCCGCTGGCCAGTGCCAGCCCAAAGGGAGTCCCAGGCCGGGGGAAGTGATACGGGCCGATGCCGCTTGCCACCGCCATGCGGGCCAACGACAATCGACGGATTGGACGAACCGGTAGGCGGCAGCGAACAAGGCACGGGCAAGCTCGCGGGAGACGGCAGCGGAATATGGACGTCAATGATCTGGCCAAAATGATGGGGGACGCCTGCTATGGCTTCCTGGCGATCAATTTCTTCTGGGGCCTGTATCACGTCGTGATGGGCTTTCGCCGCGTGAAGCGGTTCAGCTTCAAAAGCAAGCAGCAACAGGCTGAATTCCTCGACCAGTTGATGCAGCGTATTGAGGCGGGGAAATACGACGAAGCAGCGCAGATGTGCGAAGACGACGAGCGGGCCCTGCCGCAACTGGCTCACATGGCGATTCTCAACCGGGGCCTGGGCTTTGAGCCGATGCGGCAGTCCGTGGCCGAAGTGCTGCAGCGCGACGTTTTGGGCGAACTGGAGTATCGCACGAGCTGGATCGCGACGGTCATCAAAAGCGGTCCTTTGCTGGGCCTCTTTGGCACGGTGCTGGGAATGATGGCGGCGTTCGGCCGGATCGGCACAGGCGAGCAGACGACGCCCGCCACAATAGCTGCGGAAATCAGCATCGCGCTGATTTGCACGGCGATGGGGCTGGCCACCGCCATTCCGTTCAACTTTTTCCTGGCAAGCATCAGCGTCCGGATTCGCCGGCTCCAGGATTCGCTGGCAGCCGGCATGGTCCGGATTCTCGACCTGTTCAAGCAGCGAGGAGTGTAACGCCATGGCCGGAGGCGGAGGCCACAGCGGAGGATCGGACCTGGGCTCGCTCGTCGCGCCGAGTGCTCCCAGCGAGCTGCCGGAGTTCGACATTACGGCCATGGTCGATCTGGTTTCGCTGATGAATATCTACTTCCTCATCACGCTGAGCGTCGGCTCGGCAGGCGAGATCGACTTGCCGCGGGCCGTCCGCTCCAAGCCGCTCGATGCGGACAATGCCACGGTCATTACGGTCGTGCCCGGACGCGACGTGAGTTCGGTTATCGTTTATCTCGGCGACGGCAAGGAAGGGAAGGGGATGACCGACCCGACGGAGCAGGAAGAACAGATCGCCGCGGCCGTCGATGCGGGGCTGGCCCGGCAAAAAACCGACGTGCTGATCAAAGCGGAGAAGACCATCCGGCTCCGCGAGATGCGGCGGATATCCGCGGCCGCGTCGCGCGAAGGGGTAACGCTCAACATGGCGGTCTGGGAGAAGGACGCAAAGCAATGAGCATTCGCTTTGCCTGCCCCAGTTGCGGCAAAAAGCTCAAGGCGCCCGACCACGATGCCGGGCGGAGTTCGCTGTGCTCCGGCTGCGGCCAGAAAGTGCGCATTCCCTTCGCCGACGGCAGCACGGCCGAGTCGGTGGCCCACCGCGCGGCCCCCACGATCGACACCGAGCATGCGGCGATCACCGACGCGGCGGCCCTCGATCCGTTTGGGCTGATGCCCAAGGCCAGCCAGCATCCGCACGACCTGATCGATATGACGGCGATGGTCGATATCGTGTTCTTCATGTTGATCTTCTTCATGGTCGCGTCGGCTCAGGCGATCGTCGCGGTGATGCCGTTCCCGCCCGCCCAAGCCCAGTCGGGCGCGGCCGGTAAAGTGAAGACCGTGAGCGAGTTGCAGACCGATCCCGAATTCCTCACAGTGCGCATTGAGGCTGGCGATGAGATCTGGATCGAGGACGAACAGGTCTATGGCGAAATGGCCATTCGCACGCGGCTGCGGGCCGAAAAGGCCAAGGAAACCGAGAACCGCGGCGTCCTGGTAATCGGCAACTTCGACGCCACGCACGGCGCGGCGGTGCTCGTGTTTGACGCCTGCATGGACGCTGGCTACGACGACATCCGCGTGTCGTATCAGGAAACAACGGAAGACGCCCAGTGAGCAGACTCCATGGTCAGCCAGCGCGGAGCTGCATCAGCGCATAATCGCTACAACCGCTACAGCTTTCCACAGGATGTCAACCGCCCAAGCCGCACGATTCCGCTACGCGCGGCGCCACCGCTACAACCCGCACGCCAGGCCCAAAACGGCCTGCGCCGGCGATGTTTGGCGGTCTTTGCGATACACCGTCCGCGCCGGTTTGTCCGATAGACAACATGCCGGGAATCGGCATAGCGGTGCTCTCCCTCCGCCCGCCAAGGACCCGGAACCTGCCTCTGGCCTACCCGTCGAGGCGCACGGACTGCGCCGTCCGGCCGCCCG
>JAKEHX010000232.1 GCA_022614795.1 Planctomycetaceae bacterium
GCCAATCTTCGAGCCAATCTTCGAGCCAATCTTCAGGCCAATCGCTGTCTCAGCGGCAAATCTACACGCCGCAACAACAGCGCGGGGCATTTGTCGGCGCCGACTCGGCTGACACCACCAATGTGCGCAGTCTTGAGGGGCTCAACGCACGCCGTACTCAGGCGGGAAATAACGGTCTCGCCCAGCTTCAGAACCTGTTCCAGCAAGGAATGCAGAATATCAACCAGGGCAACCAGCAAGGGGCCCAGTTGCGGATTCCCGTTTCTCTGAAGCTGGGCTTCACGCCGCAGCCCGTCTCCACGGCGCGGTTTGACGGATTTCAGACGCGCCTGAACAAGATTCCGGGCATCCGCTTCATGGGACCAGCATTGGTGACGCTGGAGGGGCGAACGGCTGTGCTGCGGGGAAAGGTGGCGACCGAAGAGGACCGGGAGATCGCTGAAGCCCTGGCCCTGATGGAGCCGGATGTAAGGGCCGTACGAAACGAGCTAGTGGTTGATGCGACGGCGACGACGGTGGAGGAGCTGCCCAGGACGCCGGCGGCGAACTCGCCGTAGGGCGAGTGGCTTCGGGCGGCGGATTGGGCATAGCGACGCGCTGAGCCCGCAGGGCAGCCAATTGCTGCGTCGCGCTCGATTGAGGTCCCGCAGTGACAAGTTGCGCCGCGAGTGTACCAGGGACTCGGATCGACGTCTCTTTAAAGCCGAGCGGCTCCTTACCCACAGCGGGCAGTCCCTCCACCTGCTCATAGGTTGCCCGCTGGACGCCATTGGCGGCAGGCGGCACGGTCATGTGCTCAAAGCGCGTGGCGCTGTTTTCCGTCGTAGGTCCGGGCAGCAGATTTCGCGACGATTCGCCCACCACTAATTGACCGCTGGACGCGGTAAACATCGGCACCAGGCTGATATCCATTTGCGGGCCACCCACTTCATCCCACGGGAGCCAGACGCTGTAGCTGGCCCCGAGCTCCGTCTCGCTGAAGTGATTGGTGAATTGCTCGGGCGTGAACGCATACTTTCGGTCGGGCGTTTTCCCGTCGGTATGGGTCTTGCTGTCGTCGTAACCGTAAACCACGAGCTGTCCCTCCACCGGCACGGCCTTGTTGGCCGCATCGTAGAAGTAAATGCGGCCGCCAAAGCCGCGCGTCGGCTTTTTGCCGGGAGTATTGAGTAGCGCCGGCGACCAGATGACCGCCAGCCGCACCGGCCGCGGATACTTGCTTTCGACGACCTTGGGCTCGCTGGCGGTGTACCAGCTCTTGGCCCAACTGGGCGGCGTAAACGTCTTGCAGCCGCTGGCGCACAGTGCGGCCAGACCCAGGATCGTCATTGCGATATGAATTCGTTTCATGGGATCCACGTCCGGTCTGAATTGTCCGTCATTCGCCACTCACCACTCACTCCGTTACGGTGCATATCGTTTCACTCATGCACCCTACTCACCACTCACCACTTCACCGCTGATACACCGCATGTTCCACGGTTCCCGCGGGTGGGACGACGGGCTGGATATTCGGCGATCGCAATTCGTTGGGAGGCGCGGCGGGTGCAATCCCGCTGCCAATCGCTCCATGGCTCGCTGGTTCCAATTGCACAGGCGGCGGCAATTGCAGTCCGTAGCTGCCGGGAGCGGGCGGCACGAGCGGATCGACGGGCCGTGGACTAGCCGGCAGGCCCGGCAAGGGGGGCGGTGGGGTTGCTGGCGTGGGTGAGGTTGGATCCGTTGGCGACGTAGGCGCCGCTGCCGGCGGTGCGGCCGGATAGAGATCCGGGAAGATCACATCCGACGGGTGCATGTTGAACGCCGGATTGCCCGCCAGCCCGACCGGTCCGTGGATATTCACGAGGTCCGCGATGCACCAGCTCATCCGCGCGCTCTCGCGGGCATTGAACCATTCGTTTTGCTCCTCGGTCTGCACGATGTAAGGCGTCATGATGATCAAGAGCTCGGTCCGCTGGTCGGACACCGTGTCAAAGCGAAACAGCCGCCCCAGCATGGGAATGTCTCCCAAATAAGGGATGCGACGGGTCGTTTCCGTGAGCGTCTTTGTGATGAGGCCGCCCAGAATGACCGTTTGGCCACTTCGAGCCGACACAGTCGTTTGTGCGGTCGTTTGAAGGATTTGAGGCGAGCGGACGACGTTGCCGTTGGCGTCGGTAAAGATCGGAATCGCCGTCTCTTCGGGCCCTACGGAAGATTTGGTCGCGTTGATGGCCATCACGATCGTTCCATCCGGACTCGTTCGTGGCGTCACTTCAAGGATAATGCCGACGTCTTCGTCCTGAACTGTGGGAGTTACACCAAACGTCGACTGCGTAGCGCCCTGAATTCGAGGAACGGCGGCACCCACGTTGATGTACGCCAGTTGATTGTCGAGCGTTTGTATTTGCGGTCGGCTGATGATTTGAGCGCGAGAGGATTGCTGAAGTGCTCGCAGCAACACATTGACCGACTCGTTGCTCGCTGCAAGCACCAGACCACCGAAGCCCAGCGTCGGATCGATTCGCCCGATATTCAGATTCGAGAGAGCCTGGCCGGCCAGACTTTCACGGGTTGCCAGCGATTCCGGCGTGGCATCGTTGGGAAGAACCGCATTGTTGAATGCAAACCGGTTTCCCGTGGCACTGGCACTCCGGTCGAACATCAAGGAATCTTGCAGCCCCCATTCGATGCCGAACTGCTCGTCGTCGGTGAGCGTCACTTCGGCAATCACGACTTGAATGGCCACCATCGGCGGACGCCGGTCGAGCTCCGTGACGATCTTCTTGATCTCCTCGAAATACCGCGGCGTCGCGCTCACGATCAGGCTGTTGGTCACCTGCTCGGGCTCGATCAGGACTTCGCGCTCGATCTGCTGATAGGGCGTTACCAGCTCGGGAGCCGCCTGGTTCAGGTCGCGCTGTCGGTCGAGCAGGTTGTTGATCGCCGTGGCCACGTCCAGAGCCGGAGCATTGTGCAGGCGATAGACGGTGGTGATGCGCGTCGCCAGGTCGGCGACGTCGAGGCGGAGGAGAATGTTCCGGACCACGTCCAGGTCGCCTGGATTGCCGGTCACGATGATGCTGTTGGTCCGCTGATCGACGCTGAACCGCAGCGGCACCAGGGTGCTCTCGCCCTGTCCGGTGGCCGATTGCACCGCTTGCTGGGCCTGGCCCCCCGCCTGAGTCTGGCCGAACAGGTTCTGGAGCATTTCGACCAGCGTGGTCGCGTCGCCATTGGTAAGCGTGAAGACCTTGATCTGGGCCTCGGCTGAGGGGAGGGCGTCGAGCTGTAGGATCAACGCCGCCATCAGCTCCATCGCCGACGGGGGGCCGACGACGATCAGCGAGTTGCCCCGCGTATCGGCCGCGATCCGCATGTCGGAGAGCACGCCCGACTCGATCAACTGCTGGCCCGTTTCGTCGATCTTCTGGAGCTGGAGGCTGGTGGCCCGCCGGGTCATCGTGGCCGGCGTCTGCTGCCCCGCCTGGCCCCCCTGCGGCTGCTGCTGTTGCTGCTGCTGGCCGGCAGCGCCGACGCCGGTGATGGCCTCTTGCAATGCCGGCGCGAGCTGTTCGGCCAGCGAGTTGCGGAGCTTGAAGACCCGGATTTCGTTTCTCGCCCCATCGGCCGAATCAAGCTTGATCAAAAGCTGCGTCACTTCGGCCAGATCGCGGGGACTGGCCTGGATGATCAGCGAGTTGCTGCGGAAGTCGGCGATCGTCAGCACCCGCGTGCCCAGATTGGTCCGCGGCGTGCCGGGTCCTGTGACTCCAGGCGTATCGACAAAGAAATTGCGGACGAAACGCTCCGCATCGATCGCCGACATGTTCTTGAGCTGGATCACCTTGATCTGCGTGTCCGGCGCGGTCGGCCGGTCGAGCTTCTGGATCAGTTCGACGACCGCCGGAATGTTCTCTTTCCGCCCCACCAGGAGCAGCGCGTTGGGCCGCTTGAGCGGCTGGATGGTCACGGTTCCCTGGTACGACAGGGCCGCCGTGTTGATTGCCGTGAGCACTTCGTTCAGGGCCGTGGCATCGACGTGCTTGAGCTGATACAACTCGACCTCGGGCCGCGTCTCGATGCTTTGCCGCTCGATCTCTTCGATGATCTTCAGCACGCGCTCGACATCTTCTCTCGGGCCGCGAATGACCAGCACGTCACCCACGATTTCGATCGTCACATTCCCCCGCAGCCGCAGACTCTCGATCGCTTCGGCCACCGCTTGCGCCTGGCCGGCTGGGACCTGCCCAATGGCGGGCGGTTGCCCTTCGGCTGGCTGGCCGGGAACGGGCTGGCCCGCAGCTGGCTGGCCCGCAGCTGGCTGGCCCGGCTGCGGCTGAGCGGCCGGTTGAGCTTCCGGCTGAGCGGCAGGCTGAGCTTGGGCTCCGTCGGGCTGAAAGACCATGCTGACGAACTGGCCGATGCGGGTCTTTTGATTGTTGCGGCCGAGCGGGCTTTGCCCCATTGCCGTTCGAATCAGCGACACGGCCCTCAGGACCATCGCCGGGTCGGCCTTGTCGAGCGGCACGACGCGGGTGTCCTGCCCGGCCGGCGGCGCGGCGGCATCGATCGCCTGGAGCACCCGCAGCCAGGAGCCGGCCGTGTTGCCGGGCGCGTCGATGTTGATCTGGCCGTTACGGCGGTCGATTTCGAGCGTCGTCTGCCCGGCGGCTCCTTGAATCTTGAATTGGGCCATGTCCCCCGTGGCGCTGGTCGCGGCGGAGAGGCGTCCGCCCCAGATGCGGAACAAACGGTCTTCGAAATCGCGCCATGAAAGATTGCGCAGATTCAGCCGCTGGGTCGAACGCTGCGCAGGATCGATCGGCTGGATTGCGGGCGCTATTGGTGCGGGCGCTAATTGTGCTGCATTGGCGGCGCCGCCGGTTTGTGCCAGCCAGGCTGCCACTTCGCGCTGCACTTGCGGCGGCGCGACCGCCACGATCTTTCTTGTCCGTGGATCGATAAAGATCCGGCCGCGCCCCTCGATCTGGCGCTGAAGCTGCTCGACGACTTTGTCCACATCGCCCGCCGGCGCGGCGTACGCTTCGACCACGCTCGCCGGAGCTGCTGCCGGCTGTTGGGGCGGAGCCGGCTGTTGGGGCGGAGCCGGCTGCTGGCCTAGGCCGCGTTGTATGGCCAGCGCGACCAACACGCTGAATGCCACGGCCAGCCAGGTCGTTCCTTGCGTTCGCTCGCGTCGCACGTTCATGGGCCGATCGTTCCTTGCCCGGCATCGCCCGTGGCGAGCCGGAAAGTCCCCCCGAACTTTCACACAGCCCCAAGCTGTTTCGGGTCCCAGCCGCCGCTGCGACGCACGAGGCGCGCACGCAGAATCGGCATGACCCGCATACGTGGAATGATCGGCACATCTTGCCCAGAAATATGAGGCCCAGAGCGCCGAATCTGAGGATGGATGCTTGCGGCGCAAAGCATTGCCGCGAAAGAATTTGCAGCGTTTCATTTCCTGTGCGAATCGCTTGCCGCGCCGGTCAGCCAGGCGGCAAAGTCTCTTCAGTATCGCCCGCCGCCCGCTCTTCGGCTGCTTCGCTTAGAGTGCCGCGAATCGCCAATCTGCGCAGCTTTCCATCCGAGACGAACGTGAAATCGGTCAGGCCGATCGATTCGATGACTCCTTTCATCGAGCCGATTTCAAACTCGTCGCCGACGCGCAGCTTGAGCATTTGCCCCTTGGTGCGGTTGTGCAGCCACACCTCCCCTTCGCCGTCGACCTCGGTCACGCCCGAGAGCACTGTGAACTTCGCCGCGTCGAATCCGGCCCTGGGAGGCGGCTCCCGCGCGTCAACCACGTTAAGGGCGATCTCTTCCCGGTCGAGCTTCTGAGGATAGCCATTGTCAACAGCTTCGACGACAAGCTTGTATTTGCCGAGCTTGTTGGGCGTCCAAATGAGCTTACCGGTCTTCTCGTCGAACTTGGCTTCGGGCGAGGGCAACTCGATCAGGCGGTAACTCACCTTGTCGTCCGGATCGGGATCGGTCCCTTTTACCGCCAGGCTCGTCGGGCGATTTATCGAGAGATCCTTTGAACCATCGACGGTGAGCTTTGGCTCCTGGTTCTGCGGACCAAACAAATTGCGCCCGAGAATCGCCTTGTAATATTCTTCCTTGCTCGCCAGATCCAGCCGCTTGCTTGGCTGCTTGTGGAGCGCGCTGGCCTCGGGGGCGGTTGCCATTGAAACGGCGTCGATCTTGATCGTGACGTCGAGCTGCCGGCTGTCCTTGACAGGCTTGATGATCAGCGAGGTGATCCGGTGCAGGTAGTCGGTGGAATAGATCGAGTGCAGCAGGTCCACGGTCTGCCGCAGCGAAGCTTTGCCCGATACGTCGAAGGTGTGTTTGACGTAGAGTTCGCCCTCTTTTTGCGAAGGCAACGCCCGCACCTGGGGCTCCACGAAGCCGACCGCCTTGATCTCCTTGAGCAGCCAGTCTTGATAGAGCGATTTGGCCACTTCGGGATTTGGCGGCAGCGAGCGGGCTTCATATTCGCTCAGCTTCCGCGCCGCGGTTTGCGATTGCATCACTTGCCGCCTGAAGCCGGCGATTTCGCGGCCCAAGGCATCGATCCTCAGCCGCCGGGCGCGGAACTGGCCCTCGACGTACGTCCAGCCGAACCACAGCGCTAGAACCAGCGTCAGGCAGCCGACGGCGATGGCGAGCACGCGTTCGCGTTGGTTCACGGCTGGCCTCCCTTCGCGGAGGGCTTGGCCGCTTTGGACGGGGCTGCTTTGGCCGGCGTCTTTCCCTTCGCGGCAGCCGCAGGCGCTGGCGCCGCGCCTTCGTCGGTAAGCCTGACGGTAACGGTCTCTTTATAGCGCCACTTTCGGCTGCCAGTGGCTTCGGGATCGAACTTCGCCCCGATGCCGCTGACGGAATGCGAATTGTCGCGGACCTTGGCTTGCAGTTCGAGAATCCGGCTATCCTGATCGACCAGGCCCGAGACGGTCAGCTCGCCGCCTCCTTTGGGTTCGTAATTGGCGACCAAATCTTCGACGATGAGCGCGTCAGGAGGAGGGAAGTTCCGCGAAACCAATGCCAGTTCGTCGAGCCAGGTCACATCTGCTTGCGTGAAGCGATCGACCTTGGCGGCGTCTTCCCGCGGCTTGGCCCCTTGCTTGGCGAGCTTTTCCTGGTTGTTGCGCTGCGTCTGGAGCGTACGAATCCGGGCGTCGAGGCCCGACAGTTGCCACCACAGTCCACCCAGCGCCAGCAAAACGACAGCCGCGACAGCGGCGGCGGCAGCGATCAGGGTGCGCTTTTGGCTGGGCGGCGGCGGCGTTTTGCGGGGATGGAGGAAGTCGATCTCGTGTCGCGCGCCGGCCGCTTCATCGAGCAGCATGCCGACCAGCGGCGCGAACGTGCCCGGAAAATCGGGCTTTCTGGCCC
>JAKEHX010000233.1 GCA_022614795.1 Planctomycetaceae bacterium
GATGACGCCAACGACACCACGGCGATTCAGCGGGCCATCGACTCGGCCGCCAAGGTGACCGATAGGCCGACGATCGTCATCGTGAAGAGCATCATTGGCTGGGGCGCGCCGAATAAGGCCAATACGCACGGCGCTCACGGTGCGCCGCTTGGCCCGGACGAAGTCAAGCTGACCAAGAAGTTCTACGGCTGGCCGGAAGATGCTCAGTTCCTTGTGCCGCCGGAAGTCACGAAACATTTTGCCAGCGGCATTGGTTCGCGCGGTCGGCAGGAGCGCGAGCAGTGGGAATCTCGCTTTGCCGCGTATGAAAAGTCTTTTCCCAAGGAAGCCGCCGAGCTCAAGACCCTGTGGGCCGGCAAGCTGCCCGAAGGCTGGGACGCCGGCATTCCAACCTTCGCGGCTGATCCCAAGGGCCTGGCCAGCCGGGTATCGTCGGGCAAGGTGCTCAATGGCATTGCGAAGTGTTTTCCTTGGTTCCTGGGTGGCTCGGCCGACTTGGCGCCCTCGACGATGACGCTGCTGGAGCAGACCGACAGCCTGAGCAGCCACAACTATGCCGGCCGCAATCTGCACTTCGGCATTCGCGAACATGTCATGGGGGCCATTCTCAACGGCCTGTCGCTTGCCGGCATTCGCCCATACGGTGCGACGTTCTTCGTCTTCACCGACTACATGCGGCCCGCGATGCGGATTGCGGCCATCATGAAGCGGCCGGTGATTTATGTGCTCACGCACGATTCGATCGGCCTGGGCGAAGACGGACCGACGCATCAGCCGGTCGAGCACCTCTCGGCGTGCCGGGCGATTCCGGGGCTCGACATCGTCAGGCCGGGCGACGCCAACGAAGTCGCCGAGTGCTACCGCGCGGTAATCAAGCGGCAGCGCAACCCGGCTGCGCTAGTGCTCTCGCGGCAGAATCTGCCGACACTCGACCGCACGAAGTTCGCTGCGGCAGCCGGTTGTGCCCGCGGCGGCTACATCCTGGCGGAAGCACCCGGCGGCAAGCCTGCGGCGATTCTCATGGCCACGGGCAGCGAACTCGACATTGCTGTGAAAGCCTGGGAGAAGCTGACGGCTGAAGGCGTGCAGGTTCGCCTCGTCAGCATGCCGTGTTTTGAGTGGTTTGACGAGCAGGATGAGGCTTATCGGGCCAGCGTGCTGCCGCGGTCGATTGCCGCCCGCATTGCGGTCGAAGCCGGCGTGCGCATGAGCTGGGACAAGTTCCTAGGCGAAAACGGCCGCTTCGTCGGCATGAGCACCTTCGGCGGGAGCGCTCCCTACGGCGCGCTTTACAAGCACTTCGGCATCACGCCCGAACACGTAATCGCCGAGGTGAAAGCAGCGGTGGGGAAGGCGTAGCGCACGCTGCCAGTTGGCCCCCGGTCGACTCATTTCGGCGGCCGGTTCACTCGGATGAGTTGCCCATCGATCGATTCGGCCTTCTCGATAGCCGCGTGAATTCGCTCGGCCTGTCGCGCGAAATCCTGATCAACGGTGCAAACGATGATGCCGCAATGCTCCTGACTTGCACGGTGCAATCGCAGAAAATCGCGGCGATTGATCGTCAGAATCGCTCGTTTATCAGAAATTGCAAAGCCCAGGACGGCGGGATCTGGAATTCCTTCGCCCGATTGATCGGACTGCTGCGTAGTCAAAACGTCATGACCCAGTTGCCGAAGCAACTCGACAACCGGCCGGGGGAAGTTTTCATTCGCGTAGAGCCGCGCCAATCGGCCGTCCTCCTTCGATCAGTCCTCTTCGTTCTCTCTAATTTCTTGCTCGATCTCCGCACGATGTGTGTCCAAATACGCCCAGGCCTGGACGAGGTCTATCGCCCGCAGCGCGGGAAAACTGCGCAGAATATCTGCCTCGGATACGCCCAACTCGCGCATCCGCGCGAGCGTCCAAACAGGAATCCGCGTGCGGATTATCCGAGCGCTTCCGCCGCAGACGCCCGGCGTCGCGACGATGATTGGTGTTGCCAAACGGTCAACCAGCGACGACGAATTGCCGTTCGTGTTGCTCGGTGCAAGCATTCCAGCCAATTGCTCGCGATCGGTCGCGGCAAGTTGGTTGATCTGCTCCGCAAGCGCTGCGACATCCGGCATGGCCGTGCTCCAGTAACTTCATCAATTATATCACCGGGGCGCGAGTCGATCTCGCTACCGCAGCATCTTCTTCAGCTCCGCATCGAGCTCGCCCGCGTGGATGTTGCGGTTGGCCACTTTGCCGTCCTTGCCGATCAGGATCATCGTCGGCAGCGTGAGAATGCCCATTTCCGTTGCCAGCCGTCCTTCCAGGCCGCCCTGTTCGTAGACCTGCTGCCAAGGCAATGTCTTGTTGTTCCGCAGGTACGTCGTGGCGTCCGCAGCAGAATTGTCGAGGTTCACCCCGACCGGCACGAAGCCGTCCTTGCCATACTTGGCTTGCAAATTGCGGATCGTCTCCAGGTCTTGCTTGCATGGCTCGCACCAGGTAGCCCAGTAGTGGATCAGCACGATCTTGCCATTGGATGCCGCCAGGTCAAACGGCTTGCCCTCGATAGTCTTGCCTTTGAGCACGAGAGGCTTGCCGACCGATTCCAGTCGTCGCTTGGCGCCGGCCGCCTTTGGAGCGAGGTCAGATTTGGGGAAGTCGGTCGTGATGCGACCGAACCACTCGATCGCCTCTTTTTCCTTGCCTGAAAATTCGTTGCCAATTGCCACTTGCAGCATCGCCTCGGCCGCGTCCGGGCTGGTCTCGTATTCCTTGACGAAAGCTTCCAGGTCCTCGAGCCACTGCTTGTTGAGTTTCTCGAAGTCCGCGTCCTTGTCTTGCAGGCTCAGGTTATAAGCCGCCGACATCTGCCGGAACTTGACATAAGGCACCAGCTCGTTGGCTTCCGGAAGTTTGCTGACCTGCGTCACGAGCGACGCCAGCCGCTTCGCTCCGTCCAGAAAGACGCCCGATTGCACGGCCGCGCTGATCGTCTCGGCATATTGGCGGACCCACAGGTTGCGGTCCTCGGCCGTCTCGACCGCTTTGATGACCTGCTCCAGCAGATCGGCCCGCTCGGCATTCAGCCGGGCCTGCTCGGTGCGGCTGGTGGCTGCGGCGATCGATTTGTCGAGCTTTTCCAGCGTGCCCAGCAGCTTTTGGAGAGCGGGGTTCACGTTGCTGCCCGGCACGTTTTCCGGCACTTCGGGCCGGGCGTTGATCGCGGCCTGGAAGAAGTAGCCGACCGAGGCCGCGGCGGTCTGCTCGCCGGCCAGATTCTTGGGCAGGTCGAAAATCCGCCAGGTGTCGCCGACCTTGATCATCGTACCGATGACGAGCTGGCTGTGTTTGCCATCGGTTTCCACCACCGTAGTTACATTGTCATAGACTGTCAGGTCCTTCTCTGCGCCGTTGGTGCCCGCGGCAACGACGCCCGGCCGGCTGGCGCCGAAGTGCAGCCACTCCGACTTCGCAGAGACGATTTTTTGGCGGGCCGCGACGTCGGCGAATGCTGTCGAGGCGGCGGAGATCTTGCTGGCAAGCTCTTTCGACTGCTCTTCGCTCAGGCCGAGCGATCGCAATTCGTCCGCAGATATGAGCACTCGGCGAAAGCGGGCCGAGTCCTTGTCGCGCAGCGCCGCGACAATTTCGGCCGTCGCTTCTTCAGCCGAGAGAATCTTCCACGAGTCGATCCGCTGGTTTTCGTCATCGTCGAGCCCCCAGCGCGTGCCGGCGGTTCCCAGCCAGCGATATTGATCGGCCTTATTATTGAAGTTGGCATCAATGTCGCGATAAATCTCAATGCCGTCTTTGAAATAGCACCACTGGTCAACCTTGTTGTCGCCATTGGTGTCGAGAAACCGCCGCAGCACCTGCCCCGACTCAGTTTTCACAACCCAGCCGGTAATGCCGCCAACGGTTTCCACATCAACCACGCACTTATCAATATCCGCGGCAGCCGGGCGATCGTAATCGACGTCGGCCTGAACGGGGGCCAGCTTCAGGGCATCTGCCGGCGTCGGCTTGGCAGCGACTGCGGTCGAGGCAATCGCGGCCGAAGCGACGAAAAGCGTTGTGTGGCAAAGAGTTCGGAGCATGGCGTCCATTCCGTGGCAACGAGGGAAAAGGCAGCGAGCGAACCGGGCCAATCCGGGGAGCGTCTGGCTAGCTGCGCGTGATTCTAGCCGCTGACAAAGGTCAATACAGCCCGAATTTGCCTAGCGCCGACCGAGGAGCATTTCCGATAATCGGCAATTGTGGCGGTGACGGGCCAGTGGTAGTTTCAGATGGACCTTCAGTCGCAAGTAGTTGCCAGCATGTAGTTTGCGACGAGGCCCTGGGGCCAATTCGGGTCCAATCGCCGCCGTGATCGCCCGTTTGACAGCCCGTACTAGACGCTTAAAATCGAGTGTTTTGCCTGATTTGGGCGGCTAGCTCAGTTGGTTAGAGCGCGTCGCTGATAACGACGAGGTCACAAGTTCGAATCTTGTGCCGCCCACTCGAGAAGGGGTTAGGGCTGGGGACTAGGGCTAGGGACAGACACGAAGCCTGTTTTCCTAGCCCTAGCCCCCAGCCCTAACCCTTCCTCGGGGACGTAGCTCAATTGGGAGAGCACAGCCTTTGCAAGGCTGGGGTTGAGGGTTCGAGCCCCTTCGTCTCCACTTGCTGGGGCAGGCTTGCAGCCTGCCTGTGCGCTGGAATTCGCAAGTCATTTGGTGGCAATGGGTTCGGCAACGCCAATAGCCCAGCCCTTGCCTTTTGGTCAAGCGCCGATAGACTTGAAGCCGAAGAAAAAAGTTTGCTGAAGGTCGTAGAACGAAGGCACGCCGGGCTTTTCTAGAGCGACTCGAGAAATCTTGACCCCGAGTTGACAGCCCTATCGCCTTGCTTTAAATTCAGCCGCTTCCCCCCGAGGGAACCACGGCAAGCGGGTACGAAGCAAAACCGGTCGAATCGTCGATGCGTTTTTGCTTCCTGCCTGGTTGCAGGAGCGGCTCGCCAGTCACGCAAATTGATTGGTCAGTCGTTTTGCTCTTTGACAATTTGGTTGATTGGGTAGATGGCATCTTCGTGAGCACGAAGCGGAGCTGTTGGGTCTGTCCGCGAGGTCGGATCAAGCGGCGAAGCATTGTGTGTCACGGTTTCTTAGTTAGCGCAAGTCTGGGCGGTAGCAGTGTCATTTGGCAATAATGTCTTTTGACAACGCTGGCGCTCGGATGAGACGAAAGAGCTATCGTTACTTGAGTGAAGTTGCAGCCTTGAGCTGCGACGGATCAGCAAGTAGCTGCCTTGTATCTGATATTGAGATCAGATAACTAGCCTCGGCCTTATAAGCTGTGGCTGAGTTATAAGATTGAGAGCATTGGATATTTGTGGTCAAGCTACTAAGGGCGTATGGGGGATGTCTTGGCGTCAGAAGGCGATGACGGGCGTGGAAAACTGCGAAAATCTCGGGGTAGGTGTTAAACAACCGTTGATCCTGAGGTTCCCTAATTAGCAGGCACTGAATTCATAGGTGTCTGCGGCCAACCCGGAGAACTGAAACATCTCAGTACCCGGCGGAAAAGAAGGAAAAATCGATTTCGTTAGTAGCGGCGAGCGAAAGCGAAACAGCCCAAACCGCGGAGGTTTTCCTCTGCGGGGTTGTAGGGTCTCTCACATGGGAGTTACAAAGCCGGTGAATAACCGAATGGCATGGAAAGGTCAACCATAGCGGGTGACAGTCCCGTAGGTGACATTCAGCCGGCCTCCCGAGGGATACCTGAGTAAGTCGGGTCACGTGAAACCCCGACTGAATCTACGGGGACCATCCCGTAAGGCTAAATACTCTCTGACGACCGATAGCAAACTCAGTAGAGCGATCGAAAGATGAGAAGAACCCCGTCGAGGGGAGGAACGTGAACCTGAAACCATATGCCTACAAGCGGTCGGAGCACTATGGCCTTTGGCAAAGTGTGACGGCGTGCCTTTTGCATAATGATCCGGCGAGTTACCGTCAGCGGCCCGGTTAAGATCTTACGGATCGGAGCCATAGGGAAACCGAGTCTGAATAGGGCGAAATTGTCGCTGGTGGTAGACCCGAAACTGCGTGAACTACCCATGGGCAGGATGAAGCGCGGGTTAAACTGCGTGGAGGTCCGAACTCGTCTGGGTTGAAAACCGGTGAGATGACCTGTGGGGAGGAGTGAAAGTCTAATCAAACGCAGAGATAGCTGGTTCTCTCCGAAATATATTTAGGTATAGCCTTGAGACACTACGTGTCGGGGGTAGAGAGACTGAATTGGCATGGGGACCCCTCCAGGTTGCCCAGCCGAACCAAACTCCGAATACCGATACGACTATCTCGGGAGGCAGTCCCTGAGCGATAAGGTTCACGGGACGAGAGGGAAACAACCCAGACCATCTGCTAAGGCCCCCAAGATGTGCTTAGTCACTAA
>JAKEHX010000234.1 GCA_022614795.1 Planctomycetaceae bacterium
AGGGCCTGACCACGACCTGGAAGCACCTTACCCGCTCGCTCAGCGGCGAGGTTGTCACGGTCAGCTATCCCGACGAAGAACCCAAAATCGGCAATCCGCTGATCTACCGCGGCGTCCACCGGCTCAATAAGGACGAGCAAGGCCGCGTGAAGTGCGTGGCCTGCTTTCTCTGCTCGACGGCTTGTCCGGCCCATTGCATCGACATCGTCGCCGCGGAAAGCCCGTGGCCCGACCGCGAGAAATACCCCCAGAGCTTCAACATCGACGAATTGCGCTGCATCTACTGCGGCATGTGTGAGGAAGCGTGCCCCGTCGATGCGATCGAGCTGACCAGCCTCTATAACCTCACGGGCCGCAGCCGCGAGGAGATGATCTTCGACAAGGAAAAGCTGCTCTCGGTCTATGACGCGACGAAGGACAAGGAGCCGATGCAGTCGCCGGCCCTGGGAGGGACCGCGACATGACCGTACCGCTTGCGATTCCCGCCCTCCTGGCTGACCTCCCGACCGTGAAGGAGATCTGCTCGTGCAACTCCTTCTGGGCGATTCTGGTCGGTTCGCTGGCGGTGTGGGTGCTATTGCCCAATCGCATTCCTTACGGCAAGACGATTGGGGGCGTGCTGGCCATCGTGGCGAGCGGACTCTTTGCTTCCGATTGGCCGCTACTCGGCAATTGGACCGATCAGGCCGTCTTCTGGCTGCTCGCCGGCATCACGCTCGGCGCCGCGGTCGGCACCATCTGCTCGCGGAGCCCGGTCTATTCCGCGATCTGGTTTGCCCTTTCGCTCCTCGGAACGGCCGGCCTGTTTTTCTTTAACGGCGCACAATTTCTCGGCGTGGCGACGATTGTCGTCTATGCCGGGGCGATCGTGGTCACCTTCCTGTTCGTCATCATGCTATCGCAGCCCGAGGGGCACTCCGCCTACGACCGCATTACCTGGGGCTGGTTCCCCAAGACCTTTTCGGTGCTCGCCGCGGCGACGATGGTCGCGGTCCTGACCTTTCTCCTCGGCAATCTACGAACCGAAGCCGCCGGATCCTTTTCCTCAGAATCAGCAGCCGAATATCAGGCGCGCTTAACCGCGCAGGGTGCGGTCCTCGACCAGGACCACATGGCCAACCTCGGCCGGCACTTGTTCGCCGAGCACCTGATCAGCGTTGAGGTCGCGGGCACGCTGCTGTTGGTGGCGCTGGTGGGCGCTGTCGCCATTGCCATTCAGGGCAGGCCCCGCCTGGCGCGGCGCATCGAGGAGGCCCTCCGATGAACGAGGTCAGCCTCCTTTACAACTTTTTGCTCGTCGGCGGCCTCTTGTTCGTTCTGGGCATGATCGGCTTTCTCGTCCGCCGGAACATGATCGTCATGTTCCTCTGTGCCGAGATGATGCTCCAGGGCGTTTCCGTGACCCTGATCGGCTTCGGCCGGCATCACGGCGGCCTGGTCGAAAGCGCGACATCAACTGCCGCATCAACAGCCGCCGCATCAGCTGGCCCTTGGGGGGGCCAGATGCTGGTGATCTTCATCATTGCGGTCGCCGCCTGCGAAGCGGGCATCGCCATGGCCCTGGTGCTCATGCTTTACCGCCAAAGCGGCACTCTCGACGCCGCCTACTGGCAGGACCTGCGCGAAGAAACGCTGCCGCCATTTGTCGATCGCGAAGTGCCCGAGGAGCGCCAGGAAGATCGCGTCTGGCCGCGGCTTACACCATCCGGCGTCGAACCACCGATTGACCCCGACGAGTTGCTTCATCGCCCCCGCGTTTAATTTCCAAGGATTACCAGCGACGATTGACGTGCCAGCAGCATGAACGAGCGAATCACCTACTGCCTGATCCTCATTCCGGCCCTGCCCCTTTTGGCGGCAGTGATCGTGGCCGTGCTTGGCCCCAAGCTGCTGCGCTCGCTTAGCCACATCCCGGTGATTCTCGGCCTGGCGGGGGCCTCGGTTTGCAGCTTGATTCTGGTCGCCGAGGTCCTCCGCGAGCAGGACAGCCTTCCCACCGATCGAGAGAAGGCCGGCTTTGAGCAGGTTGTCACCCTCTGGACTTGGGCCAACGTACCCGATGCTTACAACCTGCCCGGCGACGGCGCCACGCTGCCGCCGCATGCTTCTCGCGATGTCGGCTGGCGCGACTTCCGCATCGACATCTCTCTCCGGGCCGACGCACTCACCGCCATGATGCTGGGCATGGTCACCTTCGTGGCCACGCTCGTCGCCGTCTTCGCCGCCGGCTACATGGAAGGGGACCGCGGCTACTGGCGGTTCTTTGCCTATATCGGCCTGTTCGTCTTCTCGATGACGATGCTCGTCTCGGTGAGCAATTTCCTGCTGCTCTTTGTCTTCTGGGAGGCGGTCGGCGTATGCAGCTACCTGCTCATCGGCTTCTGGTATGAAAAGCCCGAAGCAGCGGCAGCGGGCAAAAAGGCATTTCTGGTCAACCGGGTGGGCGACTTCGCCTTTACCGTCGCAATGTTCCTGATCTGGTGCACCTACGGCACGCTCAACTATCACGATTCACTGGCCGACGGCACAACCGACCCCCAGCGCGTCGTCGCCGCAACCGCCGATTCGCCGCCAGAACAAAAGTTGATCCGCGGCGTCCTCGGCCAGGACCGCATTCTTGCCGGCGACTACAAGACCGGCTGGCTGGCGACGGCGATCTGCCTGCTCTTGTTGCTGGGGGCCTGCGGCAAGAGTGCCCAGTTCCCGCTGCACGTCTGGCTCCCCGATGCCATGGAGGGTCCCACTCCCGTCAGCGCCTTGATCCATGCTGCGACGATGGTGACCGCCGGCGTCTACATGGTCGCCCGCTGCACGCCCCTCTTCGCCGCCTCGCCAACCGCGCAACTTGTGGTCGCCATAACGGGCGGATTCACGGCACTCCTGGCCGGTCTGATCGCCCTCACGCAATTCGACCTCAAGCGCATTTTGGCCTATTCGACCATCAGCCAGCTCGGTTACATGTTTCTGGCACTGGGCGCGGGAACCGTGCTGGGCGTCACCGGCGGCATGTTTCACCTTTTCACGCACGCATTCTTCAAGGCCCTCCTTTTCCTGGGCGCCGGCAGCGTGATGCATGCGATGGGAGGGATAATCGACATCCGCCAGTTCGGCGGCCTTCGCCGGCTGATGCCATGGACGCACGCGACGTTTCTTATCGGCTGCCTCGCTTTGTCCGGCGTCTTCCCGCTCGCCGGGTTCTGGAGCAAAGACACTGTGCTCGCCGCCGTTCACCACAATGCGATCGAGCATGAACTTGAGCGCCGCGTTGGATCGCACCCAGGCCACCCCGATGCCGAACCCGCTGCGCCGGGTCCACTTGCCGGCTGGACGGCGGAGCAGCTCGCCACCGCCCGCTTGATTTACGAAGTGCTTTACTACGGAGCACTTTTCACGTCGTTCCTCACCGCGCTATACACCTTCCGCGCCTTTTGCCTGACGTTCTACGGCCAGGAGCGCATCCCCGACCAGGCCGGCCATCACGCGCACGAGTCGCCGCCGCTGATGGTCGCCCCCCTGGCCGTCTTGGCGGTCTGTTCCATCTTCGTGGGCATGGCATTTGTCGCCTGGAGCGGAAGTTGGGGCGGCAACATCCTGGCGAACTTCTTAGAAGGCGCTCCTTCACTTGCCGCCGGTGCCATCGCCACGACCAAAACTCCACCCGAGTTCCACCTGGATATTGCCGGCTACAGCACGCTGGTCGCGCTGGCGGGCATCTTGTCGGCCATGTTTCTCTACATGGGGGGAACGAAGGAAGCAACTGTCCTCAAGCGGCTGTTCGACCTTCAGGGAGCCGATCGGCTGACCGATCCAGAGTGGATTGCCGGCCTCGAGCGAATCCCGTGGATCAGTGCGACGACAAAATTCCTGCGCAGCATTTATCTCGGGTGGGTGGTCACGCTGGTGGGCTACGCGCTCGGCGCTGGGTCGCTCGTCCTGGCCATTCCGCTGCTCGTCGGCCAGTTCATCTCGCCCTATAAGCTCTCGCAGAACAAGTTCTATTTCGACGAAATCTACGCGGCCCTGGTGGTCTGGCCGCTCTCGATCTTGGCTTCGATTTGCTACTGGATTGACCGCTGGATTGTGGATGGCCTGGTCAACGCGGCAGGCATGGTGCCGGCGGCGATCGGCTCGCTCATGCGGAGCTTGCAAATGGGGCTCGTGCAGTTTTATGCCCTGGCCATGGTTCTGGGTGCGCTCGTGCTGGTCGCGGCTCGTCTGATTTGGGCGGCAGGGTAAGTCGATGATCAATCAACTTTTGCTCCTGACGATCTTCCTGCCGCTAATCGGCGCTGTGCTGCTGGCGCTCTTTGGCCGGGCGTCGCGCGAATCGGCTCGCCTGCTCGCCTTGTGCGTCGCGCTGCTGACGCTCTGGTGCGCTTCGCAGCTCATTTTCAACTTCCCCCCGACCGGTGAGCTGACGGCTGGTTTTGCCGTGACCGATATTCCCTGGCTGTCGGCCGTGGCACAAACGGGCCTGGATATTCGCTTCAGCGTCGGGCTCGACGGGCTTGGCCTGTGGATGTTCGGGCTGACGGCGCTCTTGTTTGTGACCGCTGTCCTGATCAGCTGGGAAGCCATCCAGGAGCGGGCCCCGCTGTTCTACGCGATGCTCCTGCTCCTGGAATTCGGTTGCTTGGGGGTCTTCACGGCTCGCGACATCATTCTCTTCTACATCTTCTTCGAGCTGACGTTGATCCCGCTGTTTTTCCTGATCGGGATTTGGGGGAGCGAGGAGCGGCGCTATGCGGCTATCAAGTTCTTTTTGTTTACGCTGTCCGGGAGCTTGCTCACTTTTCTGGGCCTTTTGGCGGTGGTCATTTGGGACTATCAGCACAGCGGCACGGGCCTACTGCGTTTTTCCATCGCAGGGCTGACCGAATCGCTCCAGCAGCACCCCTTGCCGGTGAATCTCCAGCTGCTGCTCTTTGCCGCCCTGTTCGCGGGCTTCGCGATCAAAGTCCCCCTTTTTCCGCTGCATACGTGGCTTCCGCTGGCCCACGTGCAAGCGCCCGCCGCGGGCAGCGTCATTCTCGCTGGCGTGCTGCTTAAGATCGGGGTTTATGGCTTCCTGCGGTTCAGCCTGCCGATGCTCCCCCAGGCCACGGCGATCTGCATGCCCTGGATGTTGTGGCTCGCCGTGGCGGGAATTGTCTATGGGGCCCTGGTGGCTCTCGCCCAGTCCGACCTGAAGAAGCTCATCGCTTATTCCAGCGTCAGCCATCTGGGATTTTGCATGCTGGGCCTGTTTGCTCTCAATCCGACCGGCGTGCAGGGGAGCGTACTCCAGATGGTCAACCACGGCATTTCTACGGGGGGCCTGTTCGCCATCGTGGGCATGATCTACGACCGCTACCACACCCGGCAGATTGCCGATCTGGGCGGACTGGCACGCCGCGCCCCTTGGCTGGCTTTCTTCATGGTCCTGTTCACTTTTTCCAGCATCGGCGTGCCGGGACTCAACGGGTTTGCGGGCGAGTTCCTGATTCTACTGGGCATGTTCCAGCGGGCGTGGGCAGAAGCGCCGGCCGCACTGGCCACTCAATATGTGGTGATCGCCGTACTCGCGACGAGCGGCGTTGTGCTCGGCGCCTGGTACATGCTCTGGCTGGTCCAGCGCGTTTTCTTTGGCCCGCTGAAGGAGCCGCATACCACGGGGCACAATGACCACGTCTCCGATCTTTCGCTCCGCGAGATCCTCGCCCTTGCGCCGCTGGCCGTATTCATCGTGTGGATTGGCCTGCGGCCCAACGATTTCCTGAGCCGGATGGGGCCGTCGCTCGAGGCCGCTCGCCGGCCAGCCGCTCAGATCGTCGATCAAGCTCGTTCGGCCCCCGCGCTCGCCCGTGAGCCAATCAATTCCCTGGAGAATGTAGCCCGTGCTCGTTGAATGGAAAACGATCGTCCTGCTGTGGCCGGAGGTAATCCTCATCGCGGCCGCATCGTCGATCTTTGTCGGCGGGGCCTTCACGCGCAGCCGGGCTTACTGGGCCGCCGTGGCTGTGCTCTCTTATCTGGTCGCGGCAGCGGCCTTGGCGGGTGTGGGGTCAAGCGGCATCGACTCTCCCTGGACGGCCGTTTCTCCCTGGATGACGACGTCCATCGTGACCGGCCCGGTCACCATCGACGCGATGAGCCTGGGACTGCGGTGGGTCGCCCTCGCCATGGGCCTGATATTCACGCTCGCCGCGTCCCGGTTGGCCGATCGCGAGCTGGCCAGCGAGCTGCTCGGCAGTCTGATGCTCGTCACGGTCGGCGTGATGCTGACTGCGTCGGCCAATGAGCTGGTTCTGCTGTTTCTGGGCCTGGAGCTGATTTCGATCCCCACGTATGTGCTGTTGTTCCTCGGCCGCCGCGACCGGGCCTCGGCCGAAGCGACGATGAAGTATTTTTTCCTCAGCATTTTCTCGTCGGCCCTTCTGCTTTACGGATTCTCGCTGGTCTATGGCCTGGCCGGCACGACGGTCATCGCCGGCAGCGAAGAGACCCGCGGAATCCGGGAAGTGATCGCGGGCCTGGTGAATCAGCCCAGTTCGCTCGCCGCTCTCGCTCCGCTGGCGCTGGTGCTGCTTGTTGCCGGCTTTGGGTTCAAGCTAGCCGCCGCTCCGCTTCAGTTCTATGCCCCCGACGTCTATCAGGGGACGACCAATCTCAACGCCGGCCTGCTTGCGGTCGCGCCCAAGATCGCGGGCGTTGCCGGGCTGATCCGGCTGGCCCTCGTGACGATTCCTGCCGCTGGCGAGTTCGGCTGGCAACTGGCCCTCGTGCTTTCGGTGCTCACGATGACGATCGGCAACGTCTGCGCCCTTTGGCAGGGCAATATTCGCCGGCTGCTCGCCTATTCGTCGATTGCTCACGGCGGATACCTGCTGATCGGCCTGGCCGCGGCCGCGGCAGCCCCGCTTACCGCCAGCGGCATTGCGGCGCTATTGCTCTATGTCGCCGTGTACGCGGTGGCGACGATGGGCTCGTTCGCGGCGCTGGCCTACCTCGGCTCGTCGCGCCGCGAGGTCAATGGTGTTGAAGAACTGGCCGGCCTTGGCCGCACGCAGCCGCTGGTGGCCGGGGCCATGGCCCTATTCATGTTTTCGCTGGCCGGCATTCCGCCTCTGGCGGGATTCTGGGGCAAATTGACGCTGTTTGGCAGCGCCATCCAGGTTGCCGCCGCCGAAACCACAGGCCCGCTCGCAGTCTGGTTTACGCTTCTGGTGGTCCTCGGCGTCCTGAACGCCGCCGTGGCCGCGGCCTATTACCTGCGGATCGTGGCCGTCATGTATTTCCAGCCGGCAAGTGCCCAGCCGCCGGCCGCAGGAGGCTGGGGAGCGCTGGCTGCGACATTGGCCTGTTCGGCCCTCGTCGTGGGAATCGGCGTCTTTCCGCGGCCCGCCGTCGATGCCGCCACCGCCGCCCAAAGCACGCTGCAAAGCCGCGGTCCGGTGGTTGTGG
>JAKEHX010000235.1 GCA_022614795.1 Planctomycetaceae bacterium
CACCAGCCCCATGTGGAAGAACTCGCTCAAGTTCATGGAGCCGAACATGAGCGGGATCGGCGGGCTGCACATGGTGCCGACCGCCGAGCGGATCGTGCAGGAAAAGGTTCAGCCGCGGCTGGAGTCGCAGGACCCCGACCTGCGGCTGGAGCTGGCCCCGGACATCCGCGAGCTGTTGATGCAGGAGATTCGCGACCATTCGGAGGCGGTCGGCCGCCCGGCGCGCAACATCCTATTTGTCGAGCCGAAATACGCCAGCTCCGGCATCGACGAGCAGGAGGAGCTGGCCCAGTACTTTCACGACACCTACGGGATGAAGGTGCTCCACGCCGATCCGTCGGAGCTCTCGCTATCCGGAGGCGAAGCGCTGGCCGGCGGCGAAGTTTTCTATGCCGGGGAGCAGATCGACCTGGCCTACCGCGACTACACGGTGAATGATCTTCTGGCGCTGGGGAAGACGGGCGTCGACATTTCGCCGATGAAGGCGCTTTTCAAGCAGAACCGGATGATCTCGTCGATCACTGCCGAGCTCGATCAAAAGGCCTGCTGGGAAGTGCTGACCGACTCGCGGATCGCCGGCAAATATTTTAGCGCCGACGAGCGGCAGATTTTCCGGCGGCACGTGCTGTGGACGCGGATCGTTTCGGACCGGAAGACGACGCTGCCCGACGGCGACGAGGGGGACCTGCTGGAATTCGTCCGCGACGAGCGCGAAACGCTGGTCCTCAAGCCGAACCGCTCGTGCGGCGGCGAAGGGGTGATCATCGGGACCGCCTCGACCGAGGCAGAATGGCAAGCGGGCCTGGAGGCGGCGGTCGCCGATCCGACCCGCTGGGTCGTCCAGCAGCTGGCGAGCATTCCGGTCCACGAGTTCCCCGTGGTTGGTCCCGACGGTGTGGTGCACACCGAGCCGTTCCACGTAGTGATGGGTTTCGCCTCGACGCATTACGGCGTGGCCATCCTCGGCCGCGCGTCGCAGAAGCAGGTCGTCAACGTCGCGCAGCGCGGCGGGATGTGCGTCGTATTTGTCGGCCGGATGACCAGCCGACTGCACGGCCCAGCGGCAGCTGCGATGCGCGGCGAGGGGATTTAGGCGCGATCCAACCGGGACTGAATTGGTCCCGGTGTCAAACTGCGAAGCAGCACGCCCACACCAGCGTGGGACGTGGCACCCAAACGTCTGCCATTGAAGCAGTACTAGTTTGCCTTGGCTTCGGTCTTAGTCTCTGCCTTCTTCTTGTCGTCCGATTTCTTCTTTTTCTTGGCGACCGCTTCCTGGCGGGCAGCGTCGATCTTGGCCTTCTGCTCGGCGGTGAGTACCGCTTCGATCTCGTCGTTCAGTTTCTTGGCAACTGCCGCCAGCTGCTCGTTGAGTTCCTTGATCTGATCATCGTACTTGGCTTGAATCGCGTAGATTTTCTCTTTTTGTTCGGCCGAGACCACATCGGCATAATAGGCCGGCAGCCTGCCTTTCGTTTTCTCGGCCTTTTTGGCCTTTTCTTGACCGATGGACAGCGGACTATTGGCCACAAGCAGTCCCAGCACCGGCAGCACCACAGCGCAGACCAACACCTTCTTCAACAGCGAGTCGCTCATCGTAGAGTCTCCGCAGCAGAACAATGGAAGTAAATCAGCCACCCGGCAGTCGCGGGCGAGAAGCGGCCAGTCTAGCGTCTCTAGGGGTCATTGCAAGCAAAAAGCTTGCTTTCCTTGTGCGATGCTTCTGGTGCAGGTGACCTTGGACCCTGGACCTTGGACTTTGGAACTGAAATCCGAAATCCTAGATTCTCATCCCGCCGCCGCCCCCGTCGCTCGCCGTGGTTCGCTCCGCGACCCAAGGCAACCCGCCCAGCCGCCAGGCTCGTCAGGTTTTTACAATTCGAAGCCTGGCGCGTGGCGCGAGTCCTGTCAGAATAGGTAAGCCCGTAGGGTAGGCGTCTCGCCTGCCCATCCTTCCTCTCCCTTTGGGAGAGGGTCGGGGTGCGGGTCTGTTTGACTCCCGACTCCCGACCCAGACTCACTCACTCCACCACTGCCACTTCGCCGCCGTTGCGCGTCACCAGGCTACGATAGATGGGCACGGCCACCGTGGACGATAGGTGCCGGCATGAGCCGTCCATGTTCAGGAAGTGCGCGCCGCTGGTGTGGCTGGAATAAAAGCTCCCAGGGCTGTTGTTCGGGTTGTTCGGGCCGCTCGACGTGATTCGCACGTGCACCAGCACAGCCGTAATCGCCGGGCGGGCCCGGAAGCTCGGCAGCTGCGGATTGTAAGCCTTGGCCTCGCGGGCATACACCGTTTCCTGACCCGGCACTACGCCCACCCAACTGTTTTCCGAGAACCGGCTGGTCCGCTCGCCGATGCCGATCGTGCTGGACAGTCCATCGATGATGTCGGCAAACCGCACCTCCGAGTTGCGATGGAAGACGCCCGTGAACGGCAGCTGCTCATAAGCCCCGTCCCCCAGCACGCCCGCATAGCTGCACACGGCCGCATCGACCAGCGGCACGGGCGTGTTGGCGTCCTGTGGCGGGTTGCCCGAATCGGTGATCTGAATCACGCGGGGCGGCGCGTCGCTCGGGCAGACATACGTGGCCACCGGCGTGCGGCGGGCCTCGGCATTGGCCGGGTCGGCAATCGGCCGGCTCAGGTCGATCTTCGCGTGCAGGTTTGATCCTTCCAGAAACGGCAGGATCGCGGCAAACAAGCTCCACCCCGGCCCCGTCTCGGGCGTCGGATCGTTCGAACCGCCGGGCCACGTGCCGGTAGTCTGCGAAACAAACCCGGCGGGCAGCCGGAGGTACGTGTCGTGGTGCAAGTGCAAAGCCAGGCCCATCTGCTTCAGATTATTGAGGCACTTCGCCCGCCGAGCCGATTCCCGCGCCGCCTGCACCGCCGGCAGCAGCAAGGCAACCAGAACCCCGATTATCGCGATGACCACGAGCAGCTCCACTAGCGTAAACCCTTGCGGCCAATGCCCTTTTACGCGGCGACTCATTGTTTGTGCCTACAAAAAACAGATTTTGATAACTCAAAATACAGTTTGAGAGTCTACAAAATCGCATCGGGCCGTGCAAGAGGTCGCGCCGTAGGCCTGGCAATCCTCGTCTTAGCCCTAGATCGGCGTGTTATCGTCGATGGTCCTCCCGACTCCCGACCTCCGACCTCCGACCTCCGACCCCTGACTGCTATGCGATTCTCAATCCGCGATTTGGTTTGGCTGACGGTCCTCGTCGCCATGGGTCTGGGCTGGTGGCTGCATGCCCAGCGCTGGGCGGTGGAGAAACGCCAGTTGCAGCGGGACCTGCTCTACCAGGCCGACTTTGTGGATCAATTTATTTCCGTGGTCAAGAATTTGGGCTGCGAGATTCCGCCGGATAGCGATCCACGGTGTGCCAATGGTGGGCCCTACACCAGGATCTTTGTTCCCCAAACGCTTCAGAATTATTTTCACTCGCAAGGAGCTTCAGCCCCCGTCTCGTTCACCTTCTCGGGTTCGCGGGACCAGCTCCAGCGCAACATCGACGGCGAATTCGACCTCCTACGTAACATCGTCC
This sequence comes from Planctomycetaceae bacterium, assembly GCA_022614795.1. Classification (GTDB taxonomy): domain Bacteria; phylum Planctomycetota; class Planctomycetia; order Pirellulales; family Pirellulaceae; genus CAYLLN01. The sequence goes on from JAKEHX010000235.1 coordinate 3,556, forward strand.
AGTAGGTGTCCCGCCTGCCCGCCTTGCAGCCTGCTTGAGGCCGGCTCACCGCGATGTAGCGATTGTAGGGTCCAGGGCGATCGCGCTCTGGCATGGGCCAGGCAGCAACCGGCTGTAGCCGACGTACGATGGGCTGGTTCGAGTTAGCGCAGCAATACCCAGACCAAGGATCGCTCGTCGATGTGGCCTGGCACCCCGCTATGTGCTGGCTCAATCTCAAGGCTTTCCGCGCTCTGGCCTCGGCCAATCAGCACGGCCTACGAGTAGCCCTCAGCCTCCACGCGGATGCGTTTTTCGTTCCCTGGCCGGACGCGGCCATTTCAGCCAGGCGTGGCTGGCAATACACGGTGATCCGTATCCGATTGCCGGCATCGCCCGGCATGACGCTGGCGATTGTGGCTGACGATCAGGCCGCCGACGATCTGCTCCGGCCAGCCGGAATTGCGCTGCATGCGCGCAAGTGCCAACGGTGCCCACGGGTCTGGGTCGGGATCGGCCTGGCAATACTCCTGGGGGCGATTATTACGGTCGCTGTGTTTTGCCAATAGGCCAGCAGTTTAGCGTCAACGCTTTCGTGCAGGGATACAATGGGCGGGATGAACGGCAAATGGCCAGAGGGAGTGAACTAATGAAATGGATCGGGACCAAAAACTTGGGCCTGCTTTTGCTGGGTATCTGGCTCATCGCCACGAGCGCGACGGCGCTATTCTCTATAACGTTTCCCCACATGGGTCTTGTATTGGCCGCACTGGCCCTCGCTGCGGGCGTTTTGATCCTGCTGGGTCGCTAATCGTCTGCGTGCTGCTTGCCAGGTGATCAAATGGGGTTTCGCCAGCACAACAAACGAAGGCGCTACCAACACCTGGCTTTGCAATCCTGGCTGGAAGTCAACCAGGAGCTCGTTTCCTTCAGAGGAGTGTTGTCCAACAACTGTAGGACGCCTTAGGTTGGTGCATTCATCACCGACAGGATGTATTCCGTCTCGGCTTTGCGCCCGCCGCTCCCTTCGGCCGTTAAAATCAGGCTCCATACTGTATGCGTTCTTTCCCCGGAATCGACC
>JAKEHX010000236.1 GCA_022614795.1 Planctomycetaceae bacterium
ATGCAGTCCGAAGCCGAGGAGGCGTTCGACATCGGGCGGGAGCCCAAGGCCATCCGGGACCTGTACGGGTCCGGTCCGCAGGGCCGGCAGCTGCTGATCGCCCGGCGGCTCCTCGAGCGGGGCGTCCGCTACGTGCAGCTTTGGCACGGCGCCGGTCAGCCGTGGGACAACCACGACAACATCGAGGCCAACCACCGCAAGCTGGCGGCGGAACTCGACCAGCCGATCGCCGCCCTGCTGACCGATTTGAAGCGGCTGGGAATGCTCGACGACACGCTAGTGGTGTGGGGTGGCGAGTTTGGGCGCACGCCCTCCGTCGAGTTGGGGGGCGACGGCAAATCGAAGCTCGGCCGCGACCACAACCACTACGGCTTCTCGGTCTGGCTGGCCGGCGGCGGCGTCAAAGGGGGGACGGCTTACGGCGCGACCGACGAATTCGGCTTCAAGGCCGCGGAAAACCCGACGAGCGTCCACGATCTGCACGCGACGATCCTGCACCTGCTGGGCCTGGACCACGAGCGGCTGACCTATCGCTACGCCGGCCGCGACTTCCGCCTGACCGATGTCAGCGGGCACGTGATCCGGGAAATTGTGGCGTAAAGGAGACGGGCGGCCGTGCTTTTTCTGTTGGCAAGTGCCGCCTTCAAAACCCTTTAGCGGGCCAACTCGTCTAATCGGCAGGCAACTATCCTCGTCGTTAACGGACCCCACCGATGTCCAACAAGACTTGCCGAACCGCGCCGCTGCTTATCGCCATCACGTTGCTGGTGCTGCCGATGCTCTACGTGGCGAGCTATGCGGCTCTCGTCGATACTTCCGGCAAGTGGGTGATGGGTGACGATGGCATTTGTTACGTGCGACAATACCGCTACGGCGGCAAGGCGGCCGAAGTGGTCTATTGGCCGCTGCGCCAGATCGACCGGCAGCTGCGCGGCGAGGCTGGCAGTCATTCTTAGATGGAGCTGCTAATGCGATTCAGCCATCCCGCGATCCTGTCTGCCGCTTTCGGGCTGCTGTTGGCGTGTTCTCTCGCAGCCCAAGAAAGGGACTTGTCGCGCCAGACGCTGAAGACGATGCGGCGTCATGTCTCGTCCTTGCGCGCCGTCAGCCGCCCGTCTGCGGGCGAAGAGTTGCCGCTGGCGCCCGTCACGACACCGGTGCTCCGCTATAGCGATCCCGGCGGCATCACGACCGATGCCTCGGTGTGGGTCTGGGGCAGCGGTGATCTTCGAAGTCAGGGACGGCCAGCGATCTTGGCGGGCATCTTCTTCCTGACTCAGGAAGGCCGCGAGCCAAAATGGAGCTGCGAATTGCTGTCGCTTGCCGACGGCGGCGTTGCAGTTTCCTCGGAAGCCGGCTGGATCTGGACGCCGGACAAGAGCGGCCTGGTGTGGCTGGCAATCGACGATCCGCCGGCTGATTCGGACCGCGAGCGCCTGCGGCAAATGAAAGAGATTGCCGCGCGGTACGAAGTCACGACGCTGGAGGAAACGGTCAAGTCGCAGCTTCGGCTCATGGTGCAGCCGCTCTATCGCTATCGCGACGAAGAGCGGGGGCTGATCGACGGCGCGATCTTCTCCTTTGCCGCCGGAACGAATCCCGAAGCGCTGCTCCTGGTGGAATGCCGCAAGGCCGGCGAAGCTCGCGCGTGGCACGCGGCACTGGCGCGTTTCGGCGCCAGCCGCTGCCAGGCCCGCCAGGGCGAGGCCGTGGTGTGGGAATGCCCCGCGGTCAAAAAGTGGGATGCCAATGAGCCGTATTTCTCGTTGTATGGGCCGGTCGAGCGGGTGTTTGCGGCAGGTGATAAACCAGGCGACGGTCGCGACAACTGACGTTGACCGGCCGAGCCGATGCTGGCGACAATCCGGCCATGAATGACAAGGCGACAAAGCGTGGCGGCGCGGCGGTAGCAATTGCACTCATGGCCGTGCTGGTGCTACTGCCGCTGCTCTACGTGTTGTCGGTTGGTCCTTTCGTGTGGATGGCCGGTAGCGGTTGGATCGGACAATCGTGGATGCCAGTGGCCGAGACCGTGTACGAGCCGCTGAATTGGGCGGCGAACGACGTTCCCGTCATCGGAGAAGCAATTCAGAGTTATGCCAAATGGTGGGAGCCGCCAATGCCGGGCGTGGTACCGCCAGCCGCTTCCGTTCCCGCCACGTCCGCTGTCCCAACTCCTCAATCGGGACGCTAGCTACTGGCGATAGTCGCTCTGGATCAAAACGGAATGACCGTGTTTCTTAGCGAGAAGGCCCAGAAGACGATCGACTCCAGGAGAATGAGCGCAAACAGCGACCGAATGCTTATTTTCTTTCTGCCAAATCGCGTCGCGACGAGGAGCCACCACAGGGCGGCAAGGCCGCCGCATAGGATCGAGCCAATCCAAAGTGATCTGTCGTCAACCATTGCCGGCCCATTCTACGCGCGTGGGGTCGCTCACGCGCGACGCTCGCGCCACATTTGCGATGCTGACACCAGCGCGAATAAGGCGGCGGCGGCAGCGATGAATACGACACTGTGCCGGAGGAAGCCTGGCCCCACGATCGCCAGGCTCCCGCAGATCAAGAGGACCGCCAGGCTCGGCCAGAAAAAACTCCAGCCCCAGCGGCGATGCGCTGCTTTCGTGTCGTAGGGGGAAAGCAGGCCAATGTGAATGAGCCAGCGGTTCAAGGCGGCAACGCTGAAGTACACGATGCAAGCCGCCACGAGAACGGTCAGGAAACCGCTGGCGGCATCGAGAATCTGCGGCACAGGCTCACCGGTGGAGAGTCTGGCAGGCTTCGAGCTGGCCACGCGAACTCCTTCCGAGTATCCGACAAATCCATGGAGAACCAAAACAATGATGATGTTCCGTACCGGCCACAGCGCGACAATCAGTGGCAATATCAAAAGGAGCAGGCCCCTGAGCTTCCCCAAATCGCCGTCCGCACTCGAATTGGCTGCTGTATTCATGGTCTAGGCCCGGCCACGTGGGCAGAGATGATTGCCATGTCAGCTGTTCCTGACAATCCACCGATCATATCGCCCGGCGGCCACCAAAAGCGCGAATGAACAAGCAAACGAAATTGCCGCCTACAGCGGCATAGTTTCGCTCAGGATCACGACTCCCCACGAAGCAATCGCAACTGACCATGCCGCAGTGCCTACGCGCGACACTGGAATGTCGGTCCCCGCCCAGTGTCCCGTGAACCACCTAAGACGCAATAAGCTGCCGGCAAAAAGAAGCACCACGCCAGCTAAGACGAATCCACCCCCGATAAGCTGAGTCATAAGCACGGTTTGTCCCCTGCCATTGTACCTGCGCTCGAAAAAGCCCCGCCAGAGTGACGGGACAAGCGTCCTTTCCGCCGATTACAATCAGCGCCTTGGATCTAGCATTTCGTACCTGAAAGATTCCGGGCCATACCGATGTTCCGTTTCACGATTCGCGAACTGGTGCTGCTGACCCTGGTGGCGGCGATGGGGGTGGGGTGGTGGATGGAGCGCGGGCGGAGCCAACGAAACGACCAGGCCATGCGGAAGCTGGAAGCCGAGGTCCAGCTGTCGCGGTCGGTGATCAAGTCCCTGTCCGAGGACATCTCGCGGATCGACCAAGACCTTTCCAAACGTGGATTGAAGCTCGTTTGGTCCAACGATATGCGCCCGTCCGTTGGAGAGTATCCGCCTGATCGATGACCGAGGAGAGGGCAAAAAGGAAATAAGAAGCTGTTTCAAAACTGCGCGCGTAGCCGAATTCGTGAGAATTCGGACCTTCTGCCGCGCGCCGTAGACGAATTCGTGAGAATTCGCACCTTCCGCACTCTCACGAGTGCGGCTACGAGTTTGCAACAGCTTCTTACTTATGGAATTGCAGATTTACCGCAGCCAGTCTCGCTTGTTCGGCAATCAGCAACCTTGTGTCATCAACGGCGCGCTGCGCCACTTCGTCATCGGCCGCGATGGTCGTCGTCTCCAGCCACGCTGCCATCTTTTTAAAGGCCCATGTTGCACCCTCAGCAAATCCTTCGGGCCTGGCGAGTTCAACCTGAATCGACATCGTCTCCGAGCCAGCAAAGTCCACCGTCGCAGATCCGTCGCACTTGGCATGGGTGTCCACAATTCGCCTCCGAGAACTCCAGTTGAAGGCAACAACGTCCCATGCCAGCCACGCTTGAGCAAGGACAATCGCGGGCCATTACGAAGGTTGCGGACTTCCGTATTCGCCTGGCCGCTGGCGGAATAACTCGGTCCAGGTCGGTTAGGCGCGACGGTAGCTAGAACGTGGTGATGCAAGAAACAACAGTCACTCACCAGTTCTTGATAATCCAAGTCGATTGGATATGGCGATTGCTCGCTATGGGATTCGTTCTGTTGACGTGCCCAATTCGATGAATTGAGGCGGCCGCCGACGCGAATGAAAAACGCCCTCCGTAAGCCTTAACCACGAAAGGGGATAAGAGTGCCCCGCAATGGACTCGAACCATTAACCCTCTGATTAAGAGTCAGATGCTCTGCCAGTTGAGCTAGCGGGGCAGGTCGCTTCTAAAAGCGCCAAACCAACAGCCTACCAGCTTGCCTCTAGGTCGCAAGGGCCGGGTGGACGGCGCTAAGTGCTAGGACCGTGCACGCGGCGCGCAGGTTCGGAGCAATCGGAGGGGAGGTCAGAAGATCTGGCGCGATTTCCTGAAGTCTGGCGACTTCAGCTACGTGCTTTAGTATTCGCGCGGGCCGCGGCGGGGAGTCGCGTAGGGCGTTTTGTCCAAGAGCGGCGACTCGACCTCGGGCAGCGGGCGGAATTGGGTCAGCGGCGGGTCATAGACCGGGTGCGACTCCCAGCGCCGCGGGCCCGTCTGCCCCTGCCACTGACCGATCGGCTGGCGCAC
>JAKEHX010000237.1 GCA_022614795.1 Planctomycetaceae bacterium
GAGCACGATCGGTCTCGCGACCGCAACGCTCGCCCTCGCTTGCCACGGAAGATATGCTCTGGTCAGCACTTACGTCCAGAGATCGATGCGTAAGCCCTGCGAGCGAACCGAAGTAGCCATGCAGGGCGACAAGCACGACTAGAACAATTGCGAGTGTCACTATGCCAAGGCGAATCCCGGCACGAGCCTTTTCCGCGAGCGTCGCGCGAGGCAGGATCAGTTGAGGATTCGTTGAAGTCTCCATCAGCCCTCCACCTGCCTATCTGAGACGCTCCCGTAACTGTTGAAGCGAACGCGTGAATTGTCAATAAGGCGGAGAGGGCGTCCATAGTTGTTTTAACTATGCCGGAGGCGCGGCAGCGAGGTAGCCGAGAACTTTGGCGATGAGTTCTTCGTGGGAACGGGTGCCAAGTTTGTGCTGGATCGCGGCGAGTTGGTTGCGGACGGTTTGCGGACGCGTGCCGAGACGCTTGGCGACGGCTTTGGGGTTGAGGAGTTGCAGCCAGAAGTCGAGGACTTCCCGCTCACGCGGCGTGAGCGTGGAGAGTTTCGCGTCGCCTTTAGTGCTTGGCGTTGGTGACGGATGAGCAGAGTCGGCTCGGCGGGAACCTCGCACTCCCACGGGACGTCGCCCTCCCGCAGAGGCCCGTTTTTCCGTTGGAGCAATGCTGGACCGAGGTTTAATCGGTCGGGAGAGGGGTCTGGACGGCCTGGGCCGCTCGCTAATTCGTCGCTCTGCCATCCGTCGACTCCGACCGGCACGCCAGCCTCGCCAATGCGCGGCTACCATCCGCCGAAACGTGACTGCCCCGTACACAGGATGGGGATGAATCTCCCCGGAGACGAAAGCATATCGCGAAGCCTAACCTCTAGCCGGATTCTTTACAAGCTCCCCCGCGCAATGGCACTCGCAACCAGGCGCATAAAGAGGCCCGCGGGGGACTGTTCCCTACCGCTGGAGGATGCTGGGCGGACGGCGCGAGCCTTGTTGGGCCGGAGGCGGCGGGGTCACGATCGCCGGCAAAGGCGGGCGCGGTCGCTCGATTGGTTGGATCGGGCCGGGCTGCCCCGGGTCGTCCACCGCGGTCACTTCGTGCTGCCCTGAGAAGCCCTCGAATTCCTTCCACGGGTAGCCGTCTTTCGAGTAGTCGGGCTTGGTGCGTCCCACCGGGCCCAGGCCGTAGTGCAGGTACTCGTGAATGCTCTCCTGCTCAAAGCCGCCGGCGGCGACCACTTCGTTGCGGAGGACGACCGCGTCGCGATTGAGCGGGTCGAAGTGCAGGGCCAGATTCACCTGCCGCATGGCGGTATTATAGTCGCCGGCATGATAAGCCGCCCGTGCCAGACGCAGATAATGGTTGCCATAATTGCGCTTTCCAATGCAGCTCATCTTGTCGAAATAGATATTCTGCCGCTGAGTGAACTGGTTGCCGTACTTCATTCCTTCCTCGCACATCATCGGTTCCGACACGATCCGCGGCGTGATCAATACAATGACCTCATTGCGATCGACATTCTCGGTCTTCTGGCGGAACAGCGGGCCAACCCAAGGCAGATTGCCCAGCAGCGGAATCTGCGTCGTGTCGGTCTGCAAGTCTTCGCGAATGAGACCGCCGATGACTACCGTGCAGCCATCGGGGCACATAATGTTCGTGGTGACCTGAGTGACTTGCTTGTCGGGAATCGCCAGGCCGGCCTTTTCGTTGACGGCGCCGGTGGACAATTCCGGATGAACCTCCAAGCGGATCATGCCGTCGTCGCCGATGAACGGCCGGATGCGGAGCAGCGCGCCCGTTTCGAGGAAGTTGATCGACTGCGTGGACGACGTTTCGGTGATCGTCGTGCTGACGTAGCCAAGTTCTTCGCCGATCTGGATCTCGGCTCGCTGTTTGTTGAGGCAGGTCAGCCGCGGCGAGGCGATGACGTTGGTATCGCCGATCGTCTCCAGGGCGTTGATGAAGAGCGCGAGGTTGCTGTCGAGAAAGCCGAACTTGAAGCCGCCGTCGGTCGTGGTAATGCTGGCCAGCGACGCGGCTGGATTGCCCGAAATAAGCCGCACGTTGGCATTGTTGCGGAGAGCGGCAAAGTTGACGCCGAACTTGTATTCGTCGCTGAGGCTCACGCTGAGGATCATGGCCTCGATGGCAACTTGCTTGGGCTTCACATCGACCAATTGGTATAGCTGGTCGATTTCGGCAATGACCGTTTCATAGTCGCGCACCACAACGACATCGGTCCCCGCGTAGCCATTGCCGCCGGTCTTATTCTGGTCGGACGGAATATCAACTTCGGAGGGGGCGCTGACCGAGCAGCTCCCTAAAGGCTTGCTGAGGTGCGGCGCAATCAAGAATTGCAAGTCGGCGGCCTTAATGTAATTGGGCTTATAGACCTTCGTAATGATGCGATCAACGGTCTGGTCCATCGCCTCCATATCGGCCGGCTTGCCGACGTAGATGATTTTGCCTTCGCGCCGCGCGACGAAGCCCGTGCTCTTGAGGATTGCGCTCAGCGCAGTGTCAATATCAACATTGGTGAGCGAGGCGGTTACAGTTCCCTGCACGCTGCTGCTGGCCAGGATGTTGAGGCCCCCCTGTTCGGCGATCATCTCCAGGACCTGGCGGATGTCGGAGTTCTGGACATTCACCAGGATGGCATTGTCCCCCTCGCCTTTGATCAAGCGATCGGCCATCGGCGTGGGGAGAGGTTCGCGCTGGTCGGGCGGCGGAGGCGCTTGCGTCCCTGGTGGCACGGTCGCTGGCGGCACGGCCGCTAGCGGCGGCTGTTGGTGGACCTGGCTGGCGACGTCGGCGATTTTCCTCTCCAGGTCTTGGCCCGTTTGTTCGACCAGCTCACGCGTCTTGGTGAGGACCTCGTCAAGCTGCGAAAACTGTTGGGCCACCGGATCGCGGTACTCCGCGACCACGGGCTGCTGCGTCGCTGGTGCGGCCGCTGCCGAGGCGCTTTGCAGCAGTTCCTTGGCAGGCTTGCCCGGCGGTTTGTTCAGGGCCAAGGCCACGGCCGTGGCGATGCCGCACGCGCAAAAGGTGGCCAGCAGCGTAATGCGAAGATACGTGTTCATGGGTCTTCCTTGACCTTCGGCCAAGCGCCACGCAGTTCACGGCGTGGGACTGATCGAATCCCCAGGAGCCAGGCGCGGGCGGCTCAGCTCGAGGGTGAATGTCACTGCTTGATACTCCAATTGCACCTCGTGAAATCCTACGTGCACCAGGCGAAACTCGATGCCCGCCACCGGCTGCCTGTTGGCGCCCATCAGCGGGACAAGTTCGCCTTCTCGATATTTCTCTCCGTTAATAATTGCCGTCCGGTGTTGCGGGCCTATGGCCACGCTGGTCACCTTCATTCCCAGCGCCGCCGGGTCCACCTGCGAACTGGCAGTCGGCGCCCTGGCGGTCGCCGGTCCTGCGGCTGGCGAGCGGTCAGGACGAAACGGATCGGACCAGGTCGCGTCGTACAGCGCCGGCGTCATATGCGGATCGGCCACTACCTTGCGGCGGACCTTTTCCCACGAGAACACGCGGCCCTGCTTCCTGACGGATTTCGCCGGATCAGCCGGCTCATCCTCCAGAATGACCTCGCTGGCGGCCACGACCGGTTTCGCGTCGCCCTTGGCCGACTTGATCCAGCCCCAGACCAAGGGCGCCCAGAAATAGAGCGCCACCAGGACCATCAGCCCCAGTGCGGCAGCCTTTTTCGGGCTGGCCGCAAGGTCGCGGCGAATCTGTCGAGCGAGTTTGTCCAGCTTCACTGCACTGCCCAGCTTGCCGAGAAACCTCGTCTCTTCGGCGCGCTCGGCTCCTTTCTTATCGGAACGGAACTATCCGACTAATCGGCAGAATCCGCACGGTCAACAAAAATCGTTACGTTCAATTCCCCCCGCAGGGACAATCCGCCTGGCTGATCGTTGTTCAACCGCAGTTCGCCAATCCAAATGGTGGCTGGCAGTTGCTCCAGGCGGCGGACAAAATCGAACACCTGGGCGAACGCCCCTTGGAAATGGACGGTGACCACTTGCTGAGCAAGCACTTGCATTTCGGTCGAGTCTTTGGGATCGAATCGCTCGATCGCTACGCCAGCCGCTTTCGCCTCGGCCGAGAGACTCGCAAAGCACTGGGAAAGCTGGGCCGGGTTGGGGGCGGCCGCGTGCCAATTGGCGCTGATCTGCTTGGTCTTGGCCAAATGCTGCACAGCCTGCTCGACGGGCAAAACGAGGCCGCTGGCCTGAAGGATGTGCTGTCTGCGCTCATTCAGCCGCCCGCGCAGCGTCGTGATTTCCGCTTGGGCGGGGACGAAGACAAACGAAACATAAGCGACGGCCAGCGACGCCAGCAGGGCGGTGATGAGCCAACTGCGCGGCGCTCGGCGCTCGGGCATCTTTGCGGTCGCGCTCATGAGCCGGACCCTCCCTGAGCGACTTGGCCTCGCGCACCATCGCCGTCCGCGACGCCAGTCTCCGCATCGGGCTGGCCATGGCTGGGGCGGAACACGACTCGCACGGTAAACGTCGTCGGCTGATCGAGAGCGGCCGTCGCGGGGGATGCATGCGACTTGATTAGAGCGCGGGCCACGAGCGGCGATCGTCCGACCTCGCCGACATACTCATGCAACAGGGCCACATCGCCAATCGTGCCAGTAATCTCAATCACGGGCCGCTTGTAGTCGTGGGCCTTTCGCAGGGCTTCCAAGTCGGCCAGCGGCGGCGCGAGCTTTTGCGCCGGAGGCTCGGCTGCGCGGGATCGCCGGCGCGGGCCCGCCTCTTCAGTGACGGGACGGGCGGCCTCTTCCTCCGCGACGATCAGTTCCGTCAGGCGCACGGCTGCCGGCAGCGGCCGCACGACCTCGGCGATCAATTGCGAGCGCGGCCAGGGTTGTTCGAGATAAGTGACCAATCCGGCCCAATGGCCGGCTGTGCGATTGTCCGTCTGCACTTTCCCCAGCCGCTGGACTTGCAATTGCGCCTCGGCATATTGCGGCGCCAGATCGTCGAACTGTTTCTGGACCGACTTCTTGAGCAGGTGCTGGGCGGCGGCGGTGGAGACAATGGCGACGCCAAAGATGAGCACGACGATTCCCCACCAGACGCGGGCCTGGCGCAGGGCGATCCGCTCGCGATAGATTTCCGGCAGAAAATCGATGGTCTTCATGGCGTCAATTCAGGTCCCGCATCGCCAGCCCGGCCGCCACGTCCCACTGGCCCTTGCGCCCCAAGTTGGGCAAGCCGTCGAACGTCCGGAACGGGTCGCTCAACTCGCACTTCAGGTCGATCTGGCGTCCGAGCGTCTCCAGCAGCGACTGTGTCGCCTCGCCGCCCCCCAGCACCAGCCGCACGAGCGGCTGGCCGCGGAAGGTGACGCTGTGATAGCGGACGCACATCGCCAACTCGCTGGCCAGGCGTTCGATCACGCCGCGCACGGCTTCGTTCACGCTCCGCGCGACTTCGGGGTCCTGCATATCCGCGCGCCGATCGCCGTTGTGCTTGCGCAGCGAAGCCGCTTCGGCCAGGTCCATCTGCAAGTGGCGGGCGACCGCCTGGTCGAAGTGCAGCCCGCCGATGTCGATGTATTTGACGAACAGCAGCTCGTCGCATTGCGCGATCACAGCGGCGGTCCGCGTGTAGCCAACGTGAACCAAGAGGGCCCGGCTTTTGTGGTCGTCCTCGCGGCGGAATTGGGCGGCGTAGCTCCGCACGAGCGCCGCCGGCTCGACATCGACTCCCACCGGGCTGAGCCGGGCGGTCTCGACGACATCCAGCACCGCTTTGAGCGCCGTCCGCTGGCAGGCGAAGACGACGACTTCGCGGAGGACAGCGTCCCCCTGGCGGACGTCGGCCGATTCGAGGTAGCGGATTTCGGCGTCTTCAACTCCAAACGGAATTCGTCCGGCTGCTTCTTGGCTGACCGCGCGGTCCAGCTCAGTTCCGGTCTGCTTGGGGACGCGAACGCTCTGGAGGAACATCTGTTTGTCGTTCAGGCAGATGACCGCGTCGCGCCCCTTGAATGCCCGGCCTTCCAGCCCCTTCTTCAGTCCGGCCGCCAGCCGTGCCGCCTGCTCTTCGGTCGTGGCCTTTTCCGCCAGCGGCGAAAGCTCGACGCGGGACGCATCGACCAGCCGCGACCGGTCGCCCGTCAGCTGCACCAGCTTGATCGAGCGGGCGCCCAGATCGATTCCGATCGGGCTGTATCGACGGCGAGGGAGCCAGCGGAACATGCGATCGTCCAGGGGTGGGGAAACTGGCGCGGGGAAATCGGATTCCTATGGACCAACGGGGGCTTGAGCTTGAACGACTGCCGCCACATTGGCAGGCAAGGCCTTGACCAGCTCGCCGATCTCGACCAGGCCCGTGGCCGCGTTGATCGTGATCGACGTAAACCGCCTCTCGGTGCCGCTGGCGCACGCCAGCCACACGGTGGTCAGCTCCGTGCGCGTCGTGCCTCCCAGCGGTGTAAATTCCACGTCTGAAACCGGCTCGGTCGAGCCTCCCGTGGCCACCACGCAATGCAGCGTGACCAAGGGGTGAGCCAGCGGCAAGTCGGCCAGGTCGGTGGTCTGCTGGTTCGGAGCGTCCGACTGCTGTCGAAACGGCGAGGCTGGCAAGACATCAAGCAGCGTATTGCTTCCGCTATGCCGCAGGACATACAGGTTCTGGCCGGGCGCAAAAGTGACGCGATACTTCGAGTTGTTGGCCACCGCCAGCGAGCGGGCATATTCCAGATCGGCCGCGACGATTTCCGAAGCCGCCAGCAGCTGGTCGGGCACGTGCTCGCCCAGCCGCGGAATGAGCATCGCGGCCAGGATGCTGATGATCGCCAACGTGATCAATAGCTCGATCAGCGACAGGCCGCATCGGGTGCGGCGCCGGGGACAGATCGTGCTAGCGGTTGGCGGGAACATTCAGCTTGTCGGCCCCGGCCTTGAGCAGGGCGTTCTGCTCCTTGAGCAGCTCTTTGATTTCGCGCAGCTCGCGGAGCTGCGACTCGCGCTGCTCCACGGAATTGTTAAACGGCGGCTGGCCCGCCTGGGGGGCGGCCGGGCTGGTGCTGTAAAAACCTAGCACGCCCACTATCAGGGCATTGGCCGCTAGCAACATCATCCACCGTTGAGATTGAGCCGCTCTCATATTCCGCGCTCCTTGTCTGCTCTGCGTCATCGGCAAAACCGCTCTGACCGCTAAAGCCAGATGTGCTATTGCCCGTGCTCTATTGCTCAGTCCAGCGCACCAGATTCCACCGCAGGCCGGCATCGGCGGGATCCTTGACGTAAACGGGCTGGCTCCAGGTGTGCCAGTGATACTTCACCCCGCTGGCGTCGCGCTGCATCTTGATTTGCGGGGCGGCCGGCAGGTTCGATTTTTCCTCCATCCAGACCGGAAAATACTTCGTCGAATTCGGCAGCAGAAACTGAGCGAGGAACAGCGTGTGCTGCAATTCCCATTCGACAACGCCCAGCAGGGCAAACTCGTTGCGCCCGCGGATGGCCATGCCGGCGGTCATGAGCTGGCCTGTCAAATCGAACTTCGCCGATTTCGGGCCCGCCGCGACTTCAAATTCGTCGTAGACCATGGCCAGGCCGTGCACGACTGCGTCGCTGGTGCTGTGCATCCGCAAATCGTCCCGGATGATTGCGACCGGCAGTTGCATGGTCTGGCTGGTCCCTTCCAGCGGCGCCAGGTTCACCCCTTCGATCTGAACGCCCGTTCCATGCACCTGGATGTTTGGCGTTGTCCCCTCGGAAATGATCGTTCCCCTGATCTGGACGTTGTTGTAGATCGTAAGCGTGTTCTGGCTGCGATAGATTCCCAGCGGGTTGGTCTTGGGGTCGGGCTCGATCGTGCGGTTCTGAAGGCTGCTGCCATACGCCAGCTGAAGGACCGGCGCGAGATAGCTTTTTCCGCCTGGATAAAGCTTGTAGCTGACCACGCTTATCGGGTGTGCGACGGGCCAGGTGGTGCTGGCCGTGGAATCGATCGGCGAGATGCCCAGGTCTTGCAGGGAATCGAGCGTGGGCTGCGTCTGCCGGGACACGGCGACTTTGACAGGGTTCGCAAAGGGCCGGTAATCGGCCACCCCATCGACGCGCATCTTCTCCAGGTCCTGGAAATAGCGGTGCTCCGGACCAGGCGAAAGCGGGTATTCCGGAAACATCGACAGCGTTCCCAGCATGTGCGCGGGTCCCTGGACGCGCAGCGGGAACTGCGCCCAAACGGGCCGGTTGCCCCATTGATGGACCGCATAAGGCTCCAAGTCCACCCAGTTCTCGGGCTCCGCCTGAATGGCACGTCGGGCCAGTTGTGCAATTGCCTCGATCTTGTGAATGGACCGCACCGCTGGCTGACCCGGATCGCTCGCATATCCCGTGGAGGTGATCGTGACGCGGTAGGCGTACTCCCCGTAGATTGGATCGGCCGGCATCAATTGCGGATCGCCCGTCGTATACGCGACGTCATACCACGAGTCGTCTGTCAGGTTGGCGCTGAATTGGCTTTCCGCCCCGGCCCAGCCCGCCTCGCTCATCCGTCGCAAGGCCGCATACACGCCCGATTCGGCCGCGAGGCGAGCCGCTTCGCCGCGCCCGACGTTTTCGGCCAGCTTGGCGATCGTGAATTGCCCCCGCATCGCGGCGTAGCACAGCGCCAGCGTCATCGCCAGCATGCCCAATACCAGCACGACGGCGACACCCCGCCGGCCGGCTTGGAACCGCTGTCTGGCGCGGTTGCATAGCGAGTTTGGGCCAAGCGCGCTAAGTGCGGAAATCGCTGAATTCAAGGTGAGTTTCATCGTGGCAGCTCGTAGGTCAAGGTGGCGGATCCAAAGAAGGGGACGGCGGCCTGTCCCGAAACTTCGCCCGGAAGAATTTGCAGCTCTGTCTGGCACATCACGCGGCGCATTCCCATTCTTGTGCTGTAGTAGCCGAGCGGCCAGGCAATGTCCTTCCAGGCCAGCATGCCGCCGCGATACTGGTCCCACTGGCTGGCCGTAGGCGCCATGAAGAGGTCGAACCGGACGCAGCCGCGCAGGTCGGTTCCGCCGCCGCCAGGCGTCGCCGTTCGCAGTCGATCGGTCAGCTCCACCGCGACCGACGACGCGCTGGACTTGATTCCGTCGATCAACCCCGCCCAGGCGGCTACGTCCGCAACCGGCGGACAGGTGGCATTGCTCCCGGGCTCGCGCAGCTCAATGAGGCGGCTGGGGGTGGTCGGATCGGGACAGTAAATCGCCAGCTCGCTGACACGGGGCAAGCCAATGGGATCAGCCGCAGGACCCGTCGGACTCCACACTACGAGCGTGTCGGGAAAGTCCTCGCCCCCGGCAGTTGTGGCAATGACGACGCAGCCAGGAAACTGCTCGCTGGCCTCGGCCAGACGCACGGCCCGCTGCAATCGATCGAGCGTTACGCGGGCATGCTGGGCGGCGACGGCTTGACCGCGGCAGTACTCGTTGGTGGCATGGACCGCCATCACCAGCGAACCCATTCCCGCGGCGAGCATGGTCATGATCGCGCTGGCAATGAGCAGCTCGGTGAGCGTCAGTCCTCTTCGTCGCCAAGCGGGTGAGGGTTGGAATTTTCGTGTTGTCATTGGAATCTGCCCCAGCTTGCCCCAGCTGCCTGTTGAGGGCCATCAATACGTAGGTGGCGGCACGTACGCAATCACTTTCTTTCGCGACGCGAGCGGGCGCGCGTTTCCCTCGTCATCCAGGCGCGCGATCGTCACTTCGATCGCCCGATACTCGCTGGTTCCGCTCGTCAGACGCAGGCTGGGGTTAGAGGGATCGACGAAATAGACCTCGACCCGCTGCCGCCAGGACGCGAAGTAGTTCGCAGGGACTTGAAACGCGGCATACCGCACCGTCCCATCGCCGCTGCCGGTGCCCAAAGGCTCGCCCCAGATTCCCTCGGCGGGAACGGCCTGGAAGCCTTCATAGTCGTCGGTGTCGTTGAAGCGCCCCCGGCCGCTGCCTGCGTTTTCCCAGCCGCTGGGTCCGAGCGGATCGGTGCAGCTTGTGCCCGGCTCCATGAAGTGTTTGAGCGAGATTTCGTCCATGAGCTGCTGCGCCAGTCCGTCGGCGATGGTACGATCGACGGCATCGGTCGTCGTTTGCATCGACGTTTCCACGGCCAGGATCAGCACCGCGCCGGCCAGGGCGAGGACGGTGATCGCCGCCATCGCCTCGACGAGCGAAAACCCGCGGCGATTTGGAAACTGGCGGACACCCTCTCGCGGAGCGAAAGGCGACAAAGAAACTGGCAAGGCCGGCGAGCCGCCCGCCCATTGCCCAAGTGCCATGGCGGGTCCTCCGTCGCTGGATCAATAGATCGAAGAAAAAAGCACGGCGGGGTCCCCTCTAGCTCCCAGCTATCCCCGCCGTGCCAAGAACCAACGCCCCTCCCCGAGGCGCGGTTGCAACTCAAACCTATGTCGGCCAGGGGGCATGTCAAACCACGCACGTCCCTGCTGCCAGTTGGCGCGATCGTGAGGATCGTGACGATTGCGATTGCCGCTATGGACGTAGGATCGCGCTCGATTCACCGGCGTCCATTCGAGGGCGAGGACGTGGACGAGAACGAGGCCACTACTGGGAATTCCAGCAAGCGGGTATAACGGCTGAGCCGTCCGAAGCGCTGCTCACCGTCTCCCTTCTGCCCGCAATCCAGGATCCAAGCTGTGAAAGTCGCCACCATCGAAACCAACCGCGGCACGATCAAGCTGCAACTCTTTGCCGACAAGACTCCAAAGACGGTCAAAAACTTCGAGGACCTGGCCGCCAAGGGCTTTTACAACGGTCTGAAATTCCATCGCGTCATTGCCGATTTCATGGTTCAGACCGGCTGCCCGAAGGGAACTGGGACGGGCGATGCCGGTTACAAGTTTGCCGACGAATTCCACCCCGACCTGCGGCACAGCGGCCCCGGCATCCTGTCGATGGCCAACGCGGGACCAAACACCAACGGCTCGCAGTTCTTTATCACGCACGTCGCCACGCCCTGGCTCGACGGCAAGCACTCGGTCTTCGGCAAAGTGCTCGTGGGTCAGGACGTCGTCAACGCGATCAAGCAAGGCGACGTGATGAAGTCGGTGACCGTCGCGGAAGAGCCGGACGCCAAGAAATAGAGATCACTGAGCCGGCATTTCGTGGCTGCGGAACGAAATAGGCAGCTTGATTGCCTCCGCCAGCCGCTCCTGGTATTCACTGCGTGGGATGTCGATGGCGCCCAAGCGGCGGGTGTGGGCGTTGGTCCATTGCACGTCGAAGAGCGTGTATCCGCGGCGCTCTAGATAGGGAACAATCGCCGCCAGGGCCGCCTTCGAGGCGTCGGCGACGCGGTAAAACATCGACTCGCCGGCGAACAGGCCGCCAATCGCAACGCCAAACAGCCCCCCTACGAGCATGCCGTCCTGCCAGACTTCCACACTATGCGCGTAACCCAGTTCGTGCAGCGACTGGTAGGCGTTCTGCATCGAAAGCGTGAGCCACACATCGTCGCCCACGTCGTCGCGGCGCGGTGCGGCGCAGCCTTCGACCACAGCGGCAAACGCCCGATCCACCGTGAATTGAAACTCGCCGCGCGCCAGCCGCCGGCCCAGGCGGCGTGAAACGTGCAGGCCGTCGAACTCGAGAATGCCGCGTGGATCGGGCGAAATCCAGGCCAACATTCGCCGCCGATCGACGCGGATCGGCATAGCAAAAATGCCCCGCCGGTAAGCCTCGAGCATCCAGTCGGGCGCGAGCGAGCCGCCCGTCATGAGCAGGCCATCGGGGCCCGCCTCTTCGACCGGTGGGAAGCTGGGGCGTTGACGCTGGTGCTGCATGCTTCTCCAAGATACACCAGCCCCGATTCGTCGCAAAACGTAACTTGGGTGTGGCCCAGCGTGAATTGCTGGTACCGCGGCTTGCCTGCCGGCTATAATTGGCTCAGGCGTTCCGCGCTTGGCGGGCCGCAACTTTCCATCGTCTGCTCACCCCGCGGGCCGCCCGTCATGGCCGACGAGTTGACCATTCCGCCTGATTCGCCTCGTCAAAGTCCGGCCAATGAGCCACAGCCGGAGTTGTTCGAGGAACCTCGGCCGCCGCTGCACATCGGCCAGTCGTTGCGGCTGGCTGCATCTGGCGATTCAGAGGCTGGCCGCCCGTCAATTCACCCGCTGGACCGGCGATCGGAAGACCCTCGTGGGGGCCATGATGTCGAAGAC
Organism: Planctomycetaceae bacterium; assembly: GCA_022614795.1. GTDB lineage: Bacteria > Planctomycetota > Planctomycetia > Pirellulales > Pirellulaceae > CAYLLN01. The sequence goes on from JAKEHX010000237.1 coordinate 12,206, forward strand.
CAGGCCACGCGGATTCGCCTGGCCTGGGCCAAGCTGCTGTGGCTGTTGGCGTTCCTGGCGGTCCTGCTGGGAATCAGCTACCTCGTCCCACTCATCGCGGAGAATACGCAGTACGCCCTGACGCGGGGCCGGCAGCGGGCCGAGCACGACTTCGCCCTCGAACATCTGCCGGGGTCACCGCTGGTCGAATTGTCGCGGGCCTCGCAGATGGTGTCGCAAGCCGTCGCTCCCAGCGTCGTCCACATCAATACCCAGGGCAACGAACCGGACATCCCGACGTTTCCCATGCGCAGCATGCGAAACCAGATTCCCACCCAGGGACAAGGTTCCGGTATCATCGTCGACACCGACGGCTACATCCTCACGAACCTGCACGTGATCAACCAGGCCAGCGATATCTGGGTGACGCTGGCCGACGGACGGAAGGTCAAGGGGCAGATCGTCAGCCGTGACAACGAAACTGACCTGGCATTGCTGAAGATCGATGCCGAGAAGCTGACCGCCATCCGCTGGGGCGACAGCGACCAGGCCGAGCCCGGGGCAATGGTCTGGGCGATGGGCAGCCCGTTTGGCCTGGAGCGGAGCATCACCTCGGGCATCTTGAGCGCCAAGAACCGGGCCGGGCTCGCCGGCACTGCGTATCAAAACTTTTTGCAGACCGACACCGCGGTCAATCCCGGCAATAGCGGCGGTCCGCTGGTGAACACCGAAGGCCAGGTGATCGGCGTCAACACTGCGATCGTGGGGGAAGCATATCAAGGGATCAGCTTCGCCATTCCGAGCAACGTCGCAAAGGCGGTTTTTGAGCGGTTGCGGGACGAGGGGAAGGTGCGCCGTGGGTGGCTGGGCGTCGAATTGGATCGCATTACCGACCCGCACGCGCGCGATATCGGCCTGCCCGACGCCAAGGGGGCATACATTGTAAGAGTCCTCACCCAGGAAGATGGCGGCTCCCCCGCGGCCAAGGCCGGAATTCAGGCAGGCGATGTCGTGCTCAAGTGGAACAACCAGCCTGTCACCGACCCGGCCCAGCTCAGCAACGCCGTCGCCGAGACGGAGATCGGCTCCAAGGCCACCGTCGTCGTCTTCCGCCAGGGGCAGGAAATGCAGTTCGACATAACCGTCGGCCTGCGCCCGCCCATGCAGTAGGTTTCCAACGCTGGCAGCGCCCGCCACTAAGCTTTTCCTGTCAGCCGGCGGCAAGTAATCTGCGCTCCATGACGCGCCGCGAGCTTGTGATTCTGGCGACTGTACTGGCAGCCGGAGTCGCGCTTCGGCTCTTCGCACTATCGCAGTCCGCCGTCGAGCATTTCGATGAGGGGGCCTATGCATCGAACATCTACTTCGGCCCGCCCGATTATGCCTTCCCCCAGCAGCAACTGTACGCGCCACCTCTGCTGCCAGCACTGATCGAGGGCGGAATGATCGCGGGCCTGCCGCCCAATCTGGCGGCCTTGCTCCCCAGCTTCCTGGCCGGGGTTATGACGATCGCCGCCGTGTGGTGGTTTGGGCGGTCCTGGTTTGGGCCAGAAGTCGGCATTGCGGCGGCGGCCCTGGTGGCACTGAGTGACTTTCATATCGCGTTTAGCACCACCGCGCTGACCGACGTGCTCCTCGGTCTGTGGATCATCTTGGCCGTCGATGCGATCGCCCGCTCGCTGTTTGGCGGCGACTTCCGCTGGGCGATTGGCGCGGGCCTCTACACCGGCCTGGCCTGGTGGACCAAGTACAACGGCTGGCTGCCGCTGGCCATCGAGGCGGCTGGTCTCGTCGTGATGTGGATCTTTCTCCGGCCGCCTCGAAGGACGCTGCAAACATGGCTGGCGTGCTTCGCGGTCACGGCTCTTGTCGCCGCCGCGGTCTGGGCGCCGTACTTGTACTCGCTTCAGGCTCACGGCGGCTATGCACCGATCGCCGCCAATCACGCCCGCTATGTCGTCGGCTTCACGGGTTGGCTGGGCTCCGCGGGCCGGCAGATTTCCAATCAATTCGCGATCGGTATGGGCCTGTCGATGCTGGGCCTCGTGCTTGCCATGTTCCTGCCAACGCTGCTCGAGCCGCGTGGATTCCGCCAGGCACTGCGGCAACTGGGAAATTCTGTAATCGGCGCGATCGCGGCTTTGATGATCTTCGGCCTTTTTCCGATGGCTTTCGGGGCCGCGATTGCCATCGCGCGGCTGATTGTCGCCTGGTATCAGGCGCCGCGAATCGACGCGCGGTGGCAGCGCCGCATGATCGGTCTGTCGCTGGTATTCGCGTGGTGGGGAGGCATGCTCGTGGCAACGCCTTTCTACACGCCTTATGCCCGTCTGACTTTGCCGCTGCTGATGGCCTCGTGGCTGGCGGCCGCGGCCAACTGGACCGATTGCCTGCATGTTGAAGAGCATCGACCGAGGGCAAGTGAGCGCGCGAGGAAGATCTTTGGCTGTTTGACGTGTGGTTTGATGCTCGGCATGGTGATTGTCATCTTCCCGCTGTGCCTGCCCCACGACGACCACTTCGACAACCGTGGCGATCGCCGCGCTCTTATTCGCATCGCCCAGCAGATTCGCGATGCGAACTCGAGCAGCCCGACGCGGGCCATCTACGTCTTCGGCGAGCCGGCGCTCTTCTTTCAATTGCGGGCCGCCGGCGAGCCGGTTGTCGTTCCCATTCAAGGCGTTCCCGCCACGCCCGCGGCGATCGCTGGAAAGCCGATTCCCACACTGCTGCTCGTCGGCCCACATGCCCAGCGCGATCCCGACTTTCAGCGGCAGATGGCGGCGGCCAAGGACCGCTGGAAGCTCTTCCGCGAATTCGACTATCAGCCCAGCACTCTCGTTTGGCTCGATATGAACGATCCACGGCGCTCGCCCCGCGAAACCGCCGACCTCGACCGCGTGCGGCTGCATCGGCTGAAAGAGTGACCGACAAGGTTGCGGCGGCAGCGCGTTCATACGTACAATCCTTCGGCCTCGCCATGGTTCCCTATGACCCGCGACCATGTCCTCGGTCACCTCGAGCGAGTAGATCGTGCCATCGTCCTCCACGTTGACCTC
>JAKEHX010000238.1 GCA_022614795.1 Planctomycetaceae bacterium
GATGCAAAATCGCGATAGCTCGCCAGGGAAAGGAGCGTTCCGCTGGGCCGCAAAAGGGGCGGCGCTCGGCCGGCTGCCTCGGGTCCCAGGTAGAATTCTCGTGTTTTGGCCACAGCCTTGGGATCGCAAGGGAGCGAGGTTCTCAGGGCCAGCCGCGACGCAGTCAGATCGAGCGACGCAGTCACGTACGGCGCGTCGGGAAGCGCGCCGAGCACACCCCCGGCCAGAATCTCGGCCGGCGGATTGTTGCTCTTCTTGTTCAGAGCATTACGCAGAATGCCCGTCAGCCGCAGCACGCGCAGGTCGCCATACAGCCAGGCCGCGGCGCTGGTTGGCCGGGTCTTGAACACCGCCTGGAATTGCTCGTCGGCTGCCAGCGTTTCGCCCTGCGACTGGCTGTTGTCGATGACCGAAAGCACCAGCGCCTTTTTGTTCGACAGAACGAGCCACTTGCCGACGGCCGCCAGGTGAGCCTCGCCAGCTCCATGGATCGCCGTCCCCCGATGTTCATCCTGTCGCACGGCGCCGTCTTGGCCCTGCTGTTTCGCGATCTCCAGTGCCATATCGACGAGCGCGGACTGGGCCTTCTTGGCCAATTCATCACTCTCGGCCTGGGCGAGGACAACCACGCCGCGCGTCGGCAGGTCAAAGCCCCCGGCAAGGCCGCCGCGGGTCAGACCGCTGGCCGCGTCGCGCCACTTCATCCCCAGTCGCTCTTCGAAGCGCCGCAGCACGGCGGCAAACTGCTGGTATTGAGGCGTTTCCAGTGCCCGCTGATATTCGGGCGCTTTGAGCACCTCTGCCATCAGCGGATGATCGAGCACCGTGTCCAGCGACTTTCCCGGCTGGGAAACATCGACATACACGACCACCGAAGCGGGTAAAAGCTCGGCTGCCGTTTTATCTGCGGCCGATGCACCGGCGACCAGCAAAAGGCTGGCCAGACTTGACCTCAGGACAAGGGCGTGACGGACCAAGAGGAGCGGGCGCATGATGACTCCCGACAAAAAGAACCGCCCGTGCAGCCGAGCAGCCGCCCGGATGCCAAATGGGACGGATTGAAAATCCGTCCTAGGGCAAAATCGCCTCTTCGCCAGCCTTACCCAGGATAGCCGACGGCGGTTTCAAACGCACGCGGCAAGGCATAGTCCCTACAATTCACTGTGTGGAAATGGGTACATTGCCAGTTACCACGAATTCATCTCAGGACCCAAATTCGATCGAGCGAACATGACCGCGTTCCGCACTGAAAAAGACTCCATGGGCGAGGTGCAAGTCCCGGCCCAGGCTTATTACTCCGCCCAGACCCAGCGGGCCGTCGAAAACTTCCCCATCTCCGGTTGGACGCTCCAGAGGCCGCTGATTCACGCCTTGGGTCTGGTGAAGCTGGCCGCTGCGACGGCGAACCGCGATCTGGGCAAGCTCACGAAGACGGGCAAGAACAAGCTCAGCGACCAGCAGGTCGAGAAGCTGCTGGCCGCGTGCCGCGAGGTCGCCCAGGGCCGGTTCGACGGCGAATTCCCGATCGACGTGTTCCAGACCGGCTCGGGGACGTCGAGCAACATGAATGTCAACGAGGTGATCGCCAACCGGGCGATCGAGCTGCTCGGAGGCGACCGCTTCCAGAAACACAAGCCGGTGCACCCCAACGACCACGTGAACATGGGGCAAAGCACCAACGACATGTTCCCCACCGCAATCCACGTGGCGGTCGCGCTCGAAATCAAAAACAACCTGATTCCCGCCCTGGAGCAGCTCGGCGACGTCCTCACCAAAAAGGCCAACGAGTGGGACCAGATCATCAAAATCGGCCGCACGCACCTGGCCGACGCCACGCCGCTGCGGCTGGGGCAGGAGATCGGCGGCCTCGCGCGACAGTTGGAGCTATCGGTCGAGCGGGCCCAGAAGGCGATCGAGCCGATCCTGGAACTGCCCGCGGGCGGCACCGCGGTGGGCACCGGCATCAATACCCATCCCCAGTTCGGCCGCCGCGTAGCCGAGGTGCTCGCCAAGGAAACGGGCATTCCGTTCATCGAGGCGGCCAATCACTTCGAGGGCAATGCCCAGCGCGACGGCCTGGTCGAGTGCCACGGCCAATTGCGGACCATCGCGGTCACGCTCTTCAACGTCTCGAACAACATCCGCTGGCTGGGAAGCGGCCCGCGCTGCGGCTTCTTCGAGGTGAAGCTTCCCGACCGCCAGCCGGGCAGCTCGATCATGCCGGGCAAGGTGAACCCGGTGATGTGCGAGAGCATGATGCAGGTGGCGGCCCGCGTGATCGGCAACGATCAGACCGTGGCCTTCAGCGGCGCGACCGGCGGCCAGTTCCAGCTCAACATCATGATGCCCGTGATGGGGCACGCGGCTCTGGAAAGTGTGGCCCTCTTGGCGTCGTCGTGCCGGGCGTTTGTCGAATTCTGTGCCAGCGAAATGGAGGCGAACGTCGAGGCCTGCGAGGCGTCGGTCGAGCAGAGCCTGGCGATGGTCACCAGCCTCAACCCGCACATCGGCTACGAGCGGGCTGCGGCGATTGCCAAGGAAGCGTTCAAGACCGGCAAGACGATCCGCGAACTCTGCCGCGAGCAGAGTGTACTGGACGAGGCGACGCTCGCCAAGGCCCTCGATCCGATGAGCATGACCGAGCCGCAGGAGTGAGCATTGCCGGCGACGGAACCCCTCTGTAGATGAATTTGCGGATAGTAAATTTGAACTACTCCGCGAGAACTGGCCTCCATTGCTGGGGGATTTTTTATGAAATAGCAGCGCGAAACAGTTGCAATCCGATTCCGAACCGCTACGATGTTTCCCCAGCCAGAACGGCATTCGCCACTGGTGTCACGGGGCATCTTTCCAGGAACTCTCTCATGCGCCTCCCTATCTCGCTGTGGAAGGTTACGCTCATTCGCCTGGGGCTCCAAAGTGCCCCCCCCCTCCCAAATTAAGGCTCCGCGCCGCCACTGCAAACCGCGGGGCGAAGCGCTCGAAGATCGGAACCTCTTGGCGTCTGACTTTGAGTCTCGGGTGGACGGTGACGTTAACGCTGACGGCCGCGTCAACATTCTGGACGCCTTGGTGATGGTCAATGCGTTGAACGGGTTCGACGACGGATACACGTCCGAAGAACTCGACGTCAACGGCGATTCACGGGTAGACGTCGGCGACGCGGAGGCGGTAATCGATGCGATCACTCGCGCGGCAGTCGGCCCGAGCTTGGATGACGGCTTCGTGTCAGGCAAGGACGTTGATGCACTTGCACTTGAATTTGCTGAGGGCGAGGATCCGCTGCCGTGGGTATTGGTTTGGGCGACGGGCCCCGCCAGCGAGGTTGGGATGGGAAGCGGATCATTTAATTTCAGTCGAGCTGACGGTGGAATGTCCCCGGTAACTGTTTACTTCACGATTAGCGGATCGGCAACCAACGGCATTGACTACGCGAGTCTGCCCACCTCGATCACGATTGCATCGGGCGGGTCGAACACACTTTCGGTCAGCCCGTTCATGGACACCACCATTGAGGGCATCGAGAGCGTAGTAGTGACGATAACACCCCATCCAACTTACACAATCTACATGATTGGTTCAGCCACTGTCGATATTCGCGACCGCGCGGGAGTGAAGAAGATAATTGCGACGTCAGGCGTCACGGGCATTCCGCCGGGCCCCGATGCAGGGCGCGATGTAACCGGTGGGTTCCTTGAGTTGACACAGGGTGACGTTGTTGCCTTTAAGGCAATACCGACGGACGGCGGTGACTTTGCGCCAAATGAACCTGCGTGGTTGGTCACTGGCGAGGGAGCAACGAGCGGCGAAACACGAACGGTGACATTTGGAACGTATCGCCCTACGGGACAGACGGTCGTGTCGGTCAGCACGCCGGCTAATACAGCGCCAAAGGAAGTGTCGATGAGAATTGTGCCACACCCCACGACGATCACAGGAACTACGATTCTTGATTCAACACAGATATTCCTTCCTGCGGCATATGGAACGATATTTGTCCATACGCTTGTTCCGAGCGCCGGAGCGACCGGAAACGACTTGGATATGCACGAGGCTATGGGGGATCTTGAACTCCGTGAGTATGTTACATATGATCCGCCATTTGAAGAAAAGCCGCCAGTTGATCTTCCCGCTCCGATTTGGTTTGGCGGCTTTCTTCGCGACCTGATTACGACGCCAGTTGGTGAAGTATTCCCGCTTAACCCCTGGTCAATTCCATCAAGCGGCGGCATGCCAATGGTTTCGCCCCAGGATTTCTTGTGGAAGAGCCATGCAGCCGACTCACTTAACACGGGTTGGAATGAGTTCGTAACTAATAACGACGTAAGGGTCGCATTATCTACGTCTGCAGACGGCTACGTCGTCACAACGACTGACAATGGGGTTTCCTTTCCCCCAGGGCTTACGCATCGATTTGTGGACGCAACTGCTTAGCCTGTGGGGATTTGCAATAAATCGGCATACCGGTGTTGGACAAATCGTCGCGAGTGCGC
>JAKEHX010000239.1 GCA_022614795.1 Planctomycetaceae bacterium
GAGATCGAGAACTCCAAAGCCTGGGACAACCTGGGCAAGCTCCCCTGGTATCAGCCGGTGGCCGCGAAGCACCCGGACGCGGAAGTGCTGGCCGAGCACCCGACCGACAAGTGCGCCGATGGCAAGACGCCGCAGCCGCTGATTGCCATTCGTAAATATGGCAAGGGGGAGGTCGTTTATCTGGGGTTCAACGAGACGTGGCGGCTGCGGCGGCGATACGGCGAGAAATATTACCGGCAGTTCTGGTCGCAGCTCATTTATCGCCTGGGCATGAGCCATGCTCTGGGGGCCGACAAGCGGTTCGTGGCCCGCATCGACCAACAGCAATACCGGGCCGAGGACAAGGTGACGCTGACGGTCGAGGCCTACGACGAAAACTACGAGCCGCTGGCCGACGAGACGCTGCCCGAGCGAGGCCTCGTCGCGGAGCTGGTGATCCCCGGCAAAACAGGCAGCCAATCGACGACCGTCAACGTGCCAATGCTCCGCCGCGGCGTGTTCGAAGCCCGCATTCCGGTGTTCGCGGTCGGCGAATACAGCCTGCGCGTGAAGGACCCGATCACGGGCAAATTCGACGAGCAGCGGTTCGAGGTGACGCCCCTATCGGCCGAGCGCCGCCGCGGCGTTCGCGACGAAAAACTCCAAAACGACCTGGCCCGCCAAACCGGCGGCCGGGCCTATGACCTGACCAGCGTCAGCAGCTTGCCCAATGACCTGAAGCTCGATCCGGTGGTCGAGCGGCTAACGCGGAACAAAGCCCTGTGGAGCACGCCGCTATGGTTCGCCGTGGTGGTGATGCTGATGCTGGGTGAGTGGCTGAGTCGCAAGTTGATCAAGTTGTCGTAATCGATACGCATGTCGAAACTGGGAACACTTCGATCGCAACTCGGCGGCCTGCGGCGGGCCCGCTCAGCCGTGCGCTCGGCGACTGCCTGGTCGAGCCTGGTCACGGCCGTGCTTTGGGCGCTGGCCGGCGTGCTCGTGCTCGACGTGCTGTTTGAGCTTGAATTGTTGCCGCGGCTGGTGGTGCTACTCTTGGCGGCAGGCGCGGTGATGTGGGCGTTTGTCCGCTATACGCGGCCGCTGCTGGGCCAGGCGGAGTCGGAAATCGACATGGCCCTGTTGGTCGAGCGGCAGCAGCAGATCGACAGCGATCTGGTCGCCGCGATTCAATTCGAATCGCCCGAAGCGGCCCGCTGGGGCTCGCCGCAGCTCGAAGGGGCCGTGATCGACTACGTCGCCGCGGTCGGCCGCGGAATCAACGTGTTCGAAGGCTTCTCGCGCGACCAGATGACGCGCCGGGGCCTGGTGCTGGCGATCACCGCCGTAACGCTCCTGGTTCTGGCCGGCCTCTTTCCCGGACATGCCGCAGCGTTTGTGAACCGGCTCTTCCTCGGTTCGATGCATTACCCGACCCGCACCGAAATCGACCAGATCGTCATCAGCGGCAAGCCCGTGCTGATCGCCGACGACGACGGCTGCCAGCCAAGGAACCTGAAAGCGGCGCAAGGCCGGCCGCTGGGCTTTTTTGTCGTCAGCTCGGGGATCATTCCCGCCAAGGGCTCCGTGCAGTTTCACGCAACCGGCGCGTCGCGCACAAAGACCACCGTCGAACTGAGGCCCCTGGCCGAAGCCGACGTTGCCAAATCCTGGCCGGTTGGCGTCGAAAGGCCGCCGGGCACGGTCTTTACCGGCGAAATGCCGCGGCTGGTGGACAGCGTCAGCTACAAGGTGTTCCTGGGCGATGCCTGGACCGACGCGGCCCGCATCGACATGGTCCCGCTGCCGACGATCGAGACGCGGCTGGTGCCCGTGCCGCCGCGCTATGCCCAGCGGACCAAGGAGCCGCTGGATCCCACCGCTCGGCAGATTTCAGTGCTCGAACGCTCGTCGATCGACCTCGCGGTGCAGTGCACCAACAACAAGCCGCTCGCCTCGGTCAAGCTGCTGGTCAGATCGGGCCAGAACGAAGCGAGCTACGATCTGGCCAAGACCGACAAACAGGCCCTGGTCTGGAAGCTGCCGGCCGGCAAGTCGCCGCTGGCCAACATCGTCCAGGAAATCCGCTACGAGATTCAGGTGACCGACGCCGACGGCCTGTCGCTGGAGACGCCGATCCGCGGCACGATTCGCATTCGGCCCGACCGGCCGCCGACCGGCTCGGCCGAAGTCGTGCACAAGGTCGTCCTGCCGACGGCTGAGCCGGTCGTCGAATACCGCGCGACCGACGACTATGGCTTGTCAAAGTTGGCCCTCATCGCCGAGGTCGAGCGTTACGAGCACGAGCGCACGCGCGGACCAGTTGTCGATTTGGGGCAGGGCGTGGTGCCGTCGGCGCGCGAGGTCCCGGTTGAAGTGCATCGATTCGACCTGCTGCAGGGCAAGCCCCTATTGACCGACCGCTTGCCGCTGGCCAGCCGCTATGGGCTGTCGCTTTCGCCCCTCAAGCTCGCCAAGGGGGACCGCGTGCGGCTGACGCTGGAAGTGACCGACTACCGGGGCGAGAATGAGCAGGGCCAGCCTGTCGGCCGCTCGCATGCGGCCGAGGGGCTGGTGCTGGAGATTTCCGACGAAAGCGGCGTGCTCGCGGCGATTTCGCAGGCCGACGAGCGCTCCGAGCAGCGATTAACGGACATCATCAAACGGCAATTGGGCATTGGAGAAACGCCATGACCAGGCAGAATTCGGATTTCGGATTTCGGATTTCGGATTTGCAGAGGGCAGTGGTCGCCATCTTGGCTGCGGTGCTGTTCATTACGTCGCTCCATGCCGCCGATGCCGATGTCTTCCGCCGCAAGCAGCAGGCCCAGGAGAAGGCCCGTGGCCTGGCCGGCGAGCTGGTCGAGGCGGTGCTCGACATCCAGCTTCGCCAGCTTGCCGAAAACGGCCTCAAGGACCGGTCGATCTACAAAGATATCGCCTCGATGAAGGGAAATATCGGCGAGCTGATGAAGGACGACATGGAGGCGATCGTCCAGCTGCTCGTCAAGGCTCAGGAAGGATCGCAGGCCGAGCGATTGGCCCGCTTCAACGAGGCCCGCGGCAAAATCCGCGAGGTCGTCGTGCAGCTCATGGCCGAGCGGCAGAAGCTCTATCGCCGCATGCAGATCGCCAAGCTGGCCGCCGAAGTCCGCCAGCTCATCGCCCTGGAAACCAAGGCCTATAACACGACCAAGGGGCTGCCGCAGCTTAAGCCGCTCGACCGCGAGCGGCTGGCGCTATCGACGATCGAGGACCAGGCCGACGTGCAGAAGCTGTTCTATCAGCTGGTCGCGGCGCTGGAAGACGTGAGCACGTGGGGCGGGCAGATCGGCGCCGGCGCGTCCGACGGATTGCGGATTCTCAGAGCGGCGCAGGTCGATCCCGAGCTGAAGAAGGCGGGCGAAACACTGGGCCGGGCGGAGTTCGTCGAAGC
>JAKEHX010000240.1 GCA_022614795.1 Planctomycetaceae bacterium
GGCACAGTTTGCCCCCGCGATTTGCTGCACGCCAAGAGCGGCCTGAACTATCGGCGGCTGCTGATTGCTTCAAGGGCCGTCCGCATATCTCCGATAGACATTGCGATTGTTCCCAGTGGCGGCTGGGCAGTTGGGACGCTCCATGAATCATGCCTTTGGTTGAAAACTGGCCTCTGGTGGCGACCGTGCTCGGGGCGATCGTTGTGGTCGCGCTCGCACTTGTCTCGCTGCGCGACGGCCCGCTACCGTACGAACGGCGGGGTGTCCTGCTTGCTCCGGCGGAAATTACATTTCTCCGTGCACTGCAATTCGCCGTCCGCGACGACTGGATTATTTTCTCGATGGTCCGCCTGGCGGATGTCATCAAAGTCCGCCCGAAAACGCGCAAATCGCAATCGTGGAACAGCCGCATCCAGGGCAAGCACCTCGACTTCGTCCTCTGCGACGAGGAAACGCTCGAGGTCAAGCTGGCGATCGAGTTGGACGATCCAGCCGCAGGGCGCTCGCCCCGCGACCGCTTCGTCTATGTCGCCTTGACCGCCGCGGGCCTGCCGCTCTTGCGGATCCGCGTGCGGGAAAAATATGAGACCGCGGACCTGCGCAAGGACATCGAGGATGCAATCGGGGTCCTGCGCAAGAAGAAGCGGGCGTCGTAGCCGTTGTGCGAGCGGACCCGAACTCTGACGAGGCTGAGAGGATGTGAATCTTTCGTAGCTGAAGTCGCCAGACTTCAGGTTTTTTCGCGGATTCGGAACTCTGGCGAGTTCCGCTACGGGATTCGCATCCTCGGAGTGGTTGCCGCTACTTGCCTTGCCCAGCCGACTTCGGGAAGATTCAAGAGAGCGACCCACCTTCCTACTTGGCAGTCTGGCGGTAACCCTCGTCAATGGACCAGCAGCGCGAGCGAATTCAGGCCGATCTGCGCGGTCTTCTTTCCGGCGAAGTGCTTTGCGACGATGCGTCCGTTGAGATGTACGCCAGCGACGCGAGCATCTATCAGATCCGGCCGCTGGGGGTCGTGCGCCCGCGCGGCCTGGCGGATGTGCGGGCCGTCGTGGCCTACGCCGCCGAGCAGTCGATCCCGATTCACGCTCGAGGTGCGGGCACGGGTCTGGCCGGCGAATCGCTGGGGCCGGGCCTGGCAGTCGATTTCTCCCGCGCCATGCGGCGCATCGTAAGTGTCGATGGGGAACAAGTTTGCGTCCAGCCCGGTGTGGTCCTCGGGCAGTTGAACCGCTACCTCGCAGCCTTTGGACGCCAATTCGGTCCTGACCCCGCCACTGGCGGCGTAACGACCATAGGCAGCGTCCTGGCCCTCGACAATTCCGGCAGCAACTGGCTGCGGTACGGTTCCGCGCGGCGGCACGTCGTCAGTATGCAAATCGTCCTGGCCGACGGCACGACCTTCGAAGCGGCCAGGCATCCCGTCACGGACGACCCCGATGTCGATCCGGTCCCTCGGCGGCGCGAAATCGTCAAGCGACTGGCCGAGCTGATCCAGCGCGAAGCCATGGTCATCCGCGACCACCAGCCCAAGTCGTGGGTCAATCGGGCCGGGTACCATCTGTACGACGTGCTGCACGAGGGCCAGCTCGACCTGGCCCGGCTGCTGGTCGGCAGCGAGGGGACGCTGGCCCTCATCACGCAGGCCACGCTCCATACGCAGCCGATCCCCAAGCACCGCGGCGTTATGCTGGTCTTTTTCGATCGGCTGGAGTCGGCTGCAGTGGCGGCCGCCGAGGCCCGTTCGCTGGGCCTGGTTTCGTGCGACCTGATCGATCGCCGCATCCTTTCGCTGGCTCGCGAGGCCGACCCGCGTTACGCCCAGGCGATTCCCCGCGAAGCCGAGGCGATGCTGCTCGTCGAGCAGCAAGGCGACGACGAACGGCAGGTAATCGACAGCCTTCAGCAGGCGGTGATTCGCTGGCAACGCCGCCGGCGGCTGGCGTTTGCCTTTCACCAGGCCCTGGCGCCAGAAGACTACGACGCCTTCCGCCGGCTAGCCCGCCGCGTCTCGCCGACACTCTACCGCGTGCAGGGGCACGAGCGGCCCACCCCTTTTGTCGAGGACATCGCCGTTCCGCCCGAGGTGCTGCCGGATTTTCTCGTCAAGCTGCAAAACGTGCTCAAGGCCCACCAGGTCACCGCGTCGTTCTTCGCCCACGCGGGGCACGGCCAGCTGCACGTGCGGCCGTTCCTCAATCTCGCCGACCAGGCCGATGTGCGAAAAATGCAGCTCCTCGCCGACGACCTCTACCAGGAAGTCCTCGCGGTCGGCGGCACCATCAGCGGCGAGCACGGCAGCGGCCTCAGCCGCACCTGGTACGTCCGCAAGCAGTTCGGCCCGCTGTACGACGTCTTCCGCGAGGTCAAACGGATCTTCGATCCGCAGAACATTTTGAATCCCGGCAAGGTCGTCGCCGACGTCCCCCAGCCGATCACCAAAAACCTGCGGAGCTTTCAGACATCCGGGCTCATCGCGCCAGATTCCCCACCCACCGTGAATGGTGCAGAAGTCGCCGCCGACGCAAACGACGAAAGCAACGGCGCGCCTGCTCCGGCCGTCAAGCCGCTGGAGCTGAATCTCGTCTGGAACAGCGATCTGCCGCAGGTCGCCATGTCGTGCAATGGCTGCGGCCGCTGCCGCACGCAATCGCCCGAAGCCCGCATGTGCCCGATTTTCCGCTTCGCCCCGTCTGAGGAAGCGTCGCCGCGGGCCAAAGCCAACCTGATGCGGGCGGTCATCGGCGGCCAGCTTGACCCGGCACTCCTCGCCAAGGACGAGCTGAAGGCCATTGCCGACCTGTGTGTCAACTGCCACCAGTGCCGCCTGGAATGCCCGGCCCGCGTCAACATTCCCAAATTGATGGTCGAAGCCAAGGCCCAATACGTTGCCGCCAGCGGCCTGGACACGACCGACTGGATCGTCAGCCGGCTCGACAAATTTTCCGGCTGGCTCTCGGCCTTCAGCACCGTCTCGAACTTCGTGCTGCACCAGCGCTGGACGCGGTGGCTGCTGGAGAAGGCAACGGGGCTCGCCCAGGGGCGGAAGCTGCCGCGAGTCAGCCCGACCAGCTTCCTCCGCCGGGCCGAGCGTCGCCGCTTGACGCGGCCGACGCGGCGCACCGGCGGCAAGGTCCTGTATTTTGTAGATCTTTACGCGAACTGGTTCGACGTGCAGTTGGCCGAGTCCCTGGTCGCGGTCCTCGAGCACAACAATATCGCCGTCTATGTCCATCCCGATCAGCGCGGCTCGGGCATGGCCCGCATTTCGCTGGGCGACATCGAGCGGGCCCGCAAACAGGCCGCCCGCAACGTCCGCGTGCTGGCCGAGGCTGTCCGTCAGGGCTACGAAATCGTCTGCACCGAGCCAACTGCCGCGCTCTGCCTGCGGCACGAGTATCCGAACCTGCTCGATGACGACGACGTCCGCCTGGTCGCCAGCCACACGTTCGACGCCAGCGACTATCTGTGGCGGCTGCACCTGGCCGGCAAGCTGGAGCTGAATTTCCGCCCGCTCAACCTGGTGCTCGGCTATCACCTCCCCTGCCACCTGCGGGCCCTGGAGGTGGGTTCGCCGGGCGAGAACCTGCTCAGGCTCGTGAAAGGCGTCAATGTCCGCCGCATCGAGCGCGGTTGCAGCGGCATGGCCGGCGCCTTCGGCCTGCGCCGCTCAAACTACCGGGCCAGCCTGCGCGCCGGCTGGGGGCTGATCAGCGCGATGCGCGACCCGGCCATCCAATTCGGGACGACCGAATGCAGCTCGTGTAAAATGCAGATGGAGCAAGGGACCACCAAACCCACGATTCATCCGATCAAGATCCTCGCCCTGGCTTACGGCCTGATGCCCGAGCTCGAGTCGCTGCTGACCGCCAAGAGCGGAGAACTTACTGTTACATGATGCACCGCGTGAAATTGTTTGCCGCTATCCGGCAGCGCATCGGCCGCGACGAGTTGGAAGTCGAATTACCATCGGCGGCAACCGTCCGTCAATTGCGCGGAGCGCTGGCCGAACAGTTTCCGCCGCTGGCCGGCGTGCTCGCGCACACGCGGATCGCGGTAGATAGTGAATACGCCAACGATGACCGCCAATTATGCCCCGCATCCGAAATCGCCCTCATTCCACCGGTCAGCGGCGGATAATTCCGCAGGAATCGGAACAGAAGGCAACAAAGGCAACAAAGTTTGAAATGCGAACTCCTTTGTTTCCTTTGTTGCCTTCTGTTCCAAGATGATTGGCAATTGCGGCCCGAGATGATATCGCTGACGACCAAGCACATTGATGCATCCGAAGTACTTGCCTCCGTTTCATCCACGGACGCCGGGGCCATCGTCCTTTTCCTCGGCACCACTCGCGAGTTCACGCACGGCCGCCGGACCGCATCGCTCGACTACGAGTGCTACCCCGAAATGGCCGAGAAAAAGCTCGCCGAACTCGAGGCCGAGGCCCGCCGCCGCTGGCCGCTCACCGGCTGCTCGATCGTTCATCGTTTGGGGCGCCTGGAGCTGGGCGAAGCGAGCATCGCCATCGCCGTCAGCTCCCCGCACCGTCAGGTCGCCTTCGAGGCCGGCAAGTGGCTCATTGACACGATCAAGGAGGTCGTGCCAATCTGGAAGCGGGAGAACTGGGCGGATGGAAGTTCAGAATGGGTTCATCCGGGGCTCTCCAAATCCGAATGACGAGATTCAAATGACGAATCAATGTCGAAAGTCGAAGCTCGAATGACGAAGCCGACGACTCGGCATTCGAGCTTCGTCATTGATTCGTCATTTGACTTTCGACATTCGACATTCCTAACCGATGACAGACGCGCCACTCATCGACCAGCTCGGCCGGGTTCACACCAACCTGCGCCTCAGCGTCACCGATCGCTGCAATATCCGCTGCTTCTACTGCATGCCGGACGAAAACGTCCGCTTTAAGCCGCGACATGAGCTGCTCACTTTCGAAGAGATCGAGCGGTTCGTGCACGTTGCGGCTGGCCTGGGCGTAAACAAGCTCCGCCTGACCGGCGGCGAGCCGCTCGTCCGGGCCGATTTGCCGAAACTCGTGGCGCGGCTGGCGGCCATCGAGGGCATTCGCGACATTGCCCTGACCACCAACGGCATTCTGCTCGCTGCACAGGTCCAGGCCCTCAAAGACGCCGGCCTGACGCGGGTCAACATCAGCCTCGACACGCTCAGCGAAGAGACCTTCCGCCGCATTTCCCGCCGCGACGGTCTCGACCGCGTGCTTGAGGGGATCCACGCCGCCAAGCGCGTCGGCTTCACAAAAATTCGCCTGAATGCCGTCGCCATCAAGGGAATCACCGAGCCCGAAGTCGGGCCACTCACGCAATTTGCTCGCGATCACGGCATGGAAATGCGGTTCATCGAGTTCATGCCGCTCGACGCCGAAGAGCACTGGCAGCACGACCAGGTGCTCGGCGGCGAGGAAATTCGCCGGCTCATCGAGGAGGCGATTGGCCCGCTCGAGCCGGCCGAGCGCCCCGACCCGAGCCAGCCCGCGACCGACTTCAACTTCGCCGACGGCCGCGGCTCGGTCGGCTTCATCAACCCCGTGACACAGCCCTTCTGCGAGGACTGCAACCGTCTCCGTCTCACCGCCGAAGGGCAAATTCGCAACTGTCTGTTCTCGACTGTCGAATGGGATGCCAGGGCGGTCCTCCGCGGCGGCGGCTCCGACGACGAGCTGGCCCGGCTCATCCGCGACTGCGTCTGGGCCAAAAAGCCCGGCCACGGCATCGACTCCGCCGATTTCGTCCGCCCCCAGCGGGCCATGTATCAAATCGGCGGCTGAGCCGCGAGCTTCGTACGCCAAGGCGCCCGCAGCTTTACCCCCAATCGACTCGCCAGCCGCGGGCGATGGCGATGCCCAAGACGATGAGGCCGATGCCGAGCGCGGCGAACACCAGGCGCGCCGCGGGTTTGCCGATCGAATCAGCCAACATCCGCGGCTTGGCGAGGGTCATTAGCCACGGAGCATCCAGTGCGGCCCCGGCCATCAGAAACAGGCCGAAAATGATGGCGACGGTGCCGACGAGAATGTCGAGCGGTTGCATCAAGTTGTAGGCACACTCCGTGTGCCGTCTCCGGTTCACGACACACGGAGTGTGCCTGGTACAACACGGCACACGGAGTGTGCCTACTACTATGGCGCCGACCAGCCGAGCGTTCGCTCGACCGCCCTTTTCCAGTCGCGGCAGAGGGCGTCGCGGCGCTGGGGCTCCATTTGGGGCTTGAATTCGCGGTCCAAGGCCCAATTGCGGGCTACATCGGCCAGGTCCTTCCAGTATCCCACGGCCAGACCCGCCAGATACGCCGCGCCCAAAGCCGTCGTTTCGGCGACCACGGGCCGGCGGACCGTGGCATTTAGAATGTCGGCCTGAAACTGCATCAAGTGGTCGTTGACCGACGCGCCGCCATCGACCTTGAGCACCGCCAACGGCAAGCCGGCGTCGGCCCGCATCGCTTCCAAAAGATCGCGCGACTGGAAGGCCATCGACTCGACGGCGGCCCGCGCGATGTGGCCGGCAGTCGTGCCGCGGGTAATGCCGAAAATCGCGCCACGGGCGTAGGGGTCCCAGTGTGGTGCGCCGTGGCCGACGAACGCCGGCACCACGACTACGCCGCCATTGTCCGCGACGCTCGCCGCCAGCTGCATCACCTCAGCCGAAGTCTTGATCAGCTTCAGGCCGTCGCGGAGCCACTGCACGACCGCACCACCGATAAAGACCGAGCCTTCGAGGCAGTACGTTGTCCGGTTGCCGATCTGCCAGCCGATCGTCGTCAGCAAGTTGTGCTTCGACGCCCGCGGCTGTTCGCCAATATTGAGCAGCATGAAGCAGCCAGTGCCATAGGTGTTTTTGGCGGTGCCCGGCTCGAAGCAAGCCTGGCCGAACGTGGCGGCTTGCTGGTCGCCGGCGTCGCCGGCGATTGGGATCGCTGCACCGAGAATTGACGCATCGCACTGGCCATAAACATGGCTCGACGGCAGCACCTCGGGGAGCATCGCCCGCGGCACACCCATCAGCTTGAGCAATTCGTCGTCCCACTGGCGCGTGTGTATGTTGAGCAGCAGCGTGCGGCTGGCGTTGCTGACGTCGGTCACGTGCCGCTTTCCTCCCGTCAGCCGCCAGATCAGGAAGGAATCGACCGTTCCGAAGAGGACGTCGCCGCGCTCAGCGCGCTGGCGGAGTCCGGTGATCGTGTCGAGCAGGTGGCGAATCTTGGTTCCGGAGAAATAGGGATCGAGCATCAGGCCGGTTTTCTGCCGAAATACGCTTTCGCAGCCCTCCTTCTTCAGCCGCTCGCAGATCGGAGTGCTGATCCGACTTTGCCAGACGATGGCGTTGGCGACGGGCTTGCCTGTGTCGCGTTCCCAAAGGACCGTCGTTTCGCGCTGATTGGTGACGCCGACGGCCGCGATATCGGCAGGTGAGGCTTTGGCGGAGGCGAGTGCCTTGCGGGCCGAATCGAGCTGCGAGGACCAGATCGCCTCGGGATCGTGCTCGACGTGCCCAGGCGACGGCAGGATTTGCGGAAACTCCTGCTGAGCCGAGCCGACGACGCGGCCTTCACGGCCGAAGACGATCGCCCGGCTGGAGGTGGTGCCTTGGTCGAGGGCGAGGATGTGTTTGGACATGGAATTCGGCGCTGTAGGGAACGCCCTCTGTGGCGTTCCGAGGGTTCAGGGTTCAGGGTTCAGGACGATTCCGAAATGCGATTGCAGGCGATTGGTGCAACGCTCGATGGCTGCGGCCTTTTCGCGGGCGTCGAGTCGCCCCTGTTGTATCAAAATGTCCGCGAGTTCGCTGAGGCGGGCCCGCGACAGGCCCGGCGAAAGGTGCCACATCAGCCGCCGCTCGACGAGATCCTCCAGCCGCGTGACCCACTCGTGCTCGGCCGCCCACTGGGCGGCGGAAGCCCAGGCGGTCGGCTCTTCGAACAGGCAGTCATCGACGGGCGTGCGCGGGATGGGGCGATCTCGCGAGTTGAGTTCGGCCGTCATTCCGCGTTTGCCCAACACGGCGGCTGCGGTCTCCTCGGCCAGTGACCGGCAAGTGGTCAGCTTGCCTCCCACGAGCGACACGAGGGGCACCCGACATTCGTCGCTCCAGACGAGCTGATGCCGGCGGGTGATTGCGGCTGGAGTCCGGGCATCGACAAAGGGAAGCGGCCGGACGCCGCAGTAGTGCATCGCGATGTCGCCGCGCGACAGGCCCGCATCGGGCAAGACGTCGCTCACCGCCGCCAGCAGGTAGCTCAGCTCCTCTTCGCTGGCCACGGCCGCCCTCGGATCGCCGCGGAAGGGAATGTCGGTCGTGCCGACGAGCGTCCCTTCGAGCAGCGGCAGAATGAATACCGGCCGGCCGTCGCTGGCCTCAGTATAGATCCCGTGCCCCGCGAGCAGCTCTCCGAGCCGCGGATTGAACGTCAGAAAGTGGCTCCCTTTCGTGCCGCCCATGAGCTGCCGTGAAGGAGCGGGCAGGCGGCGCAGCGTATCGTCCACCCAAGCTCCCGTCGCATTGATGATCGCGGCCGGCTCGAAAACTTCGATCGGCTCGGCAGTCGAATTGCCGGCGGGTCGAAGCTCGATGGTCCGGCCATCGGCGGCGAGCCTCGCCTCGGTGTAGGTAAACACTCGAAAATCGAGCCCTTTTTCGGCTGCCAGGCGACGGGCGTCGGCCAGAAAATCGATCACCATCCGCTCGGGAAAGGTGATCTGGGCGTCGGAATAGGCCCACAACCGGCGCGCCAGATTGGGATTCACCCGTGGAACGCCTGACTCACCGGGCCGGTGAAGCGACCGGGCGGGGAGGTCGCCCGTGCGCGCGTATCGGTCATAAAGCCACAGTCCCACTTGCACCACGCGCAGGCCGCGATGGACAGTCTTCTTCGGCGCGATCGGCAGGCCGAGAAACTTGCCGGCCGCTGCGGTGAAGCCTCCCCAACTGTTACGAACAGGAATGAACAGCCGCAGCGGCTTGACCAGGTGCGGCGCGAGCTTCAGCAGCCGGCCACGCTCGACCAGCGACTCCTTGACCAGCGAGAATTCAGCAAATTCGAGGTACCGCAGCCCGCCATGAATAAGCCGCGACGAATAGGCCGTCGCACCAAAAGTCAAATCGGCCGTATCGACCAGCCAGACGTTCTGGCCATTGAGCACCAGTTCGCGCGCGGCAGTCGCACCATTGATACCACCTCCGAGAATCAGGATTCGGTTTTCAGGCATGCCTGCGATTCAAAAGGCGGACGCCGCAATTTCCCTAGCCCTAGCCCCTAGCTCTAGCCCCCTACCTTGCTCTTCGTCGTATCCGGCGCAAAGAGAATGACGATCATCCCCAGGGCATAGACAAGCATCGTGATGCTTCCCGCGCGGCCGTAATCTTCGTTGAGCCACGTCGTGATTGCGCCGGCAGCCAGAACTCCCGCCGCGGTAATGATGCGGCCGAAGTTGAACGATACGCCCGAGCCCGTTGCCCGAGCATGCGTCGGAAACAACTCCGGCAAATAGAGCGGCAGCCAGCCAAAGAACACGGTCGAAATGAATCCCAAGGCAAACACAAAGGCCGAGAATGCATAGTCCTTGGGAGTCAGGGCGAGGCAGATGTACTGGCCCATCGCCAGCGACGCCAGGCTAATGATGAAGTAGGTGACTCGCCGGCCCAGCAGATTCGCCAGCCAGCCGCCCATCAGGCTGCCAATCGCGCCGCCGGACGAGCGCATGATTGCGGTGAGCGCCTTGGCCCGCGGATCGGCCAGGCCATGTGCCTTGTCGGCCCAAAACACCAGCCACTGCGTCGCGCCCCAGCCGCCCAGAAGCGGAATCGTCCCCAGTGCAATGCCGATCAGCGTCAGCTGCAGAAGCGGTGGCTGAAACACGCCCAGGACTGACAGTCCTTCTTGGCCCCCCTGTGCGTTACGGGCGGCGAGCCAGCGCTGCGACTCGGGCACTTGAGCCCACACGAAGAGGCCCAGCACAATTGGCGTAGCACAGATCAACTGGGTCCACCGCCAGGAATCGGGGACGACGGGCTGGAAGTAGCCGATCGTGTTGAAGAGAACCAGGCCGACATTGGCTGAAGTGCCTAAAAGGCCGGCGAGCATCGGCCGCGAGACATCGGGCCAGGCTTCGGAGGCGAGCGATACGCCCGTCGGCCACATTCCGCCCACGCCCATTCCCGACAAAAATCGCAGGACGAGCAATTGCTCGGGCGTCACCGCCAAATAGCCGACGCCCGAGAACGCGGAATAGCAAGTGATGCTGAGGGCCATGGCCCTCACTCGGCCCAGCCGATCGCCCAGCCAGCCGAAAACCAGGCCCCCCGCGGCTGCACCGAGGAGGAAGCCGGCTTGATACCAGGCATTCCAATTGGCCGCGATCCGCTTCAGCGAGTTCTCTTCGTCGTAATCTTCCCCGGGTGAAGTGCCAGTCGCCTGAAGCTGCAAGAGCCGACCAGGATCGAGCGGCAGATTCGCGGTCAAATTGCCAGAGCGAAGAAAGTCGGTGGTTGCGGCCCGGCCGGCCAGCGTCATCACGGCCATTTGCAGCCCCGAGCCAGCCCAACCCAGGAATGCGACGGCGAGGATGAGGTGCCGGGCAGATGCGCTGAGGTCGGCCGCGGTGCTCGGAGGCGTCCAGGTCATCCGCGGATCTCCTCAGAGGTTGTGAATCTTTCGTAGCTGAAGTCGCCAGACTTCAGGTTTTTCTGCGGATTCGGAACTCTGGCGAGTTCCGCTACGGGATTCATTCACAAC
>JAKEHX010000241.1 GCA_022614795.1 Planctomycetaceae bacterium
AGACCCACTTGAACTGTCCGAGCATGAAGCCCCAGTTCGCCTCGGTGCCGATGCTGGGAATGTCCTCCATCACCGAATACTTCATCGCCGCCAGCATCTGGGCTGGAAGATCGACGAGAACGCGAACTATGTCGGTGTGACGACGGGCCGGCCGGTGCTGCGGCTGGAGGACTTGATGGTCGCGCTTCGCACGGTCCACGAAGCCCGCCAGGGCGGGATCACGGTTTCGATCGACCCGACCGAAGAAGGCCGGCAGCGGCTGGCCCAGTTGAAGAGCCAGCTTACGAAGTTCACAAGTGAGACGGCCGCCGCCTTTGAGAAGGCAATGGGCCCGCAGCAGATCAAGATCACCGGCGTGCCCGAGACGACTCGCTTCGCCCGCATGCTGTTTTGCAGCGACTACCACATGAAGCGGATTGCCATGAACCTCGATCCGTCGCCGGTCAAAGGGCTGCCCGGCTACGTCGATATGCTCAAGCAAGGGCGATCCACGCCGGCGAACATCATGCCGCGGTGGTGGCTGGCTTGCAATTATGAGCCGCTGGCCAAGAGCCCCGACGGCCTGGCGTGGGAAATTCGCGGGCCGGGTGTGAAGGTGATGACCGAGGACGAACTGATCGGCGAGGACGGCAGCGTCAAAGGGACCGGCAAGGCGAATCCGACCGCGCAGAAGTGGGCCGATCTGATGACCGCGAAATACGACGAGCTGTCGGTGAAGCAGCCCGTGTTTGGCGAGCTTCGCAACTTGATGGACCTGTGCGTCGTGGCCGCACTCATTGCCAAGGAAGACATGCTGGCCAAGGCGAAGCTGGAGATTCCGGCGATCGCCTCCAAGAGCAGCAAAATGGAGCCGAGCTACTGGCATGCTCCCAAGACGGTGCCGACGCAGGTCAGCGCAACCCGTGGCGGCGGCGGAGTAATCATCACTGCCTCGGGCGGCGTGGACATCTCGTCGTGGCAAGTGGCCGACAAGTCGGTCGAGAATGCCACGGTCGGCGAAGTCCGCGCCAAATCGGCCAAGACGGGCAGCCTGTGGTGGAACTAGGCCCGCGGCGCGAGGCGACCGGCGGTTAGCCACGAATGAAACACGGTAGCCACGGATGAAACACGGATTGACACGGAACAAGCACCAAACACTCAGGCGGGTGTTTGGTGCTTTGCTTTTGATGTTGAGTTGCAAGAAACAGAGGGACTGCGGATTTCGCGAAGGACGAGTTGCATGAGCCACCGCGTCCATCGGAATTGCACCTGGCATAATCGGCACATCCCGCACGACCCGCGACTGCGGTTGGACCTCTTCGCGTTGTAGCGCGCCGGCATTTTGACCGGCCCTAGGCGCCAACCTACGCTTCCTGGGGAAGCTCGTTGCTCCGAGCGTTTCCTGCCGGCGGCTCCGTTGCCAATAGCACCGCCGAGCCACCACTTCGTTCTCGTAAAGGCACACCAGCCATGAGCAAAGGTAACGATTCCGGGCTCTTGCAGCTTCTGAAGAAAGATGCCAAGGGGGGCGATCCGTGGGCTTCTTTGGCAGCGAAAGCTCCGCAGGAGGATGAAGGCCATGCGGGCGATTCGAAGCTGAACGACATGCTGCGGCGGATCGGCGAGCTGGCCAGCGGCGAAGGCCAGGAGAAAGGCCGGATCGGCGCGCAGGTCCGCGGTGTCGTCTCGACGATCGTGGACGGAGCCGAAGAGTTCGTGCCGATCGAGCCGACCGACATCCGCGATGCAGGCCTGACCGAAAGCGAAGTCGAGTCTCTCGCCCTGAAGTACCTCCTGGCCCGCGGCGATTCGTCCGGCCGCGACATCGCCGACCAGGTAAAGCTGCCGTTTGTCATGGTCGAGCCGCTGCTGCGGCAGCTCAAGTTCGACCAATTGCTCGTTTATCGCGGCGCGTCGCAGATGAACGACTACGTCTATCAGCTCACCGACCTGGGCCGCGAGCGGGCCCGCCGGTTCATGGACCATTGCACGTACTTCGGTTCGGCCCCGGTAGCCCTTTCCGACTACATCGTCTCGGTCAAACGCCAATCGCTCGAGCAGCAGCATCCCACCGAAGGCGATCTGCGGCGGGCCTTCGACGACATCCTGATCAACGAGCGCATGCTCAACCGCCTGGGCCCGGCCATCAACTCGGGCCGCGGCATGTTCCTCTTCGGCCGGGCCGGCAACGGCAAGACGACAATCGCCGAGCGGGTGACCAAGGCCTTCGGCCAGTTCATCTGGATTCCCCGGTCGATCGGCGTGGACGGCGAAGTGATGCGGCTGTTTGACCCGGTGAACCACGAAGAATGCCCGCTGCCGCCCAATACGGAGCTGCTCAACCAGTCGCAGATCGACCAGCGGTGGGTCCGCATTCGCCGCCCCACGATCGTCGTCGGTGGCGAACTCACGCTGGAAAACCTGGAAGTCACACTCAACCGCTCCACGGGCATCAGCGAATCGCCGCTCCAGCTGAAGAGCAACTGCGGCACGCTGGTGGTCGACGACTTCGGCCGCCAGAAGATGAGTATCGACTCGCTGCTCAACCGCTGGATCGTGCCGCTGGAAAAGCGCATGGACTTTCTCAACATGCCCAACGGCAAGAAAATCCAGGTGCCGTTCGACCAGCTCATCATCTTCTCGACCAACCTCGAGCCGCGGGACCTGGTCGATGAAGCATTCCTCCGCCGTATCCCGTACAAGATCGAGATCATCGATCCGACCGAGCAGGAGTTCCGCGACCTGGTCAAGATGATGTGCGGCAGGCTCGGATTCACCTACGACGAGAGGCCGGTCGATTACCTCATCGAGACGCACTACAGGAAGGTGAACCGGCCGTTCCGCTGTTGCCAGCCGCGCGACCTGTTGCAGCAGGTGCGGAACTACTGCCTGTTCCGCAAGACCCCGCCGAAGCTGAGCGAGGAGTACTTTGATCTCGCCTGCGAGAACTATTTCGCGGTGATGTAAGTAGTCCCACACTCCGTGTGGGACATGAGTCTCGCGTCGGCCTGGCTGCATTGATCTGACCCACACGGAGTGTGGGCCTACGAGTGTAGGCCAGCCGCTGGCCCAAGAAGAGTTGCCGCGCTCCGCGCGACCAGCGACAATCAAGTCATTGCGATTTCCGCCTAACCCCCTAGGCCGCGATGACTTTCATTCCACCAGCCGCGACTCTCCCTTCTGCCGTCGCCCGCCGCACTTTCCTGTCGCAAACGGGCGTCAGCCTCGGCAGCATGGCCCTCTCGTCGCTCCTGGCCCGGTCGCTCCCGGCTGCTGGTGCCAGCGACGCGAAGTCGCGCGGCGCGATTCGCGACTTCCATCATCCGCCGCGGATCAAGCGGGTGATCTGGCTCTACATGGCGGGCGGACCAAGCCACCTGGAAACGTTCGATTACAAGCCGGAGCTGGCCAGGCGGTCGGGCGAGCCGATGCCCGAATCGTTCACCAAAGGGCAGCCGATCGCCCAGCTTCAGGGCCGCTCGCAGCTGGCGATTCTCGGGCCGCTCTTCGATTTCTCGCCCCGCGGCCGCTCGGGGCAGATGGTCAGCTCGGCCCTGCCGCACATCGCGGGCATCGCCGACGAGATTTGCATCGTGCGTTCGATGGTCACCGAGGCGATCAACCACGACCCGGCCCACACGTTCATGAACACGGGGACCACGATCAGCGGCCGGCCCAGCATGGGCTCGTGGCTGACCTATGGCCTGGGGAGCGAAGCCGACGATCTGCCGGGATTCGTCGTCCTGACCAGTTTTGCCGGCCGCAGCCCGCAGCCGATCAGCAACCGCATGTGGCACAACGGCTTCCTGCCGGGCAAGTTCCAGGGGATCAAGTTCAGCTCGACGGGCACTGCCGTGGAATATATCGATCGGCCGGCAGGCATCAGCCAGCGGCAGCAGCGGGACGTGATCGACGCTGTCCGCACATTGAACAACGCTGAGAATCGATCGGTTCGCGACGCCGAAATCGACACACGGCTGGCGCAATACGAGATGGCGTTCAAGATGCAGATGAGCGTGCCGCGGCTGATGGACTTTGCGGACGAATCGCAAGCCACGCTGGACCTGTATGGCGCCCAGCCCGGCGACGGCTCGTTCGCCAGCAACTGCATCCTGGCCCGGCGGATGGCCGAACGGGGTGTGCGGTTCATTCAGCTTTACCACCGCGACTGGGACCATCACAACGACCTCAAGCACTTCGTGGGCGTCTGTGCCGGTGCGTGCGACCGGCCCTCCGCCGCCCTGATCCAGGACCTGAAGCAGCGCGGCATGCTCGACGAAACGCTCGTCATTTGGGGCGGCGAATTCGGCCGCACGCCGATGGCCCAGGACGGCAAAGGCGAGCAGCTTGGCCGCGACCACCACATGAAAGGCTTCTCGATGTGGCTGGCCGGCGGCGGCATCAAGCCGGGCCTGACCTACGGCGCGACCGACGAGCTGGGCTACAACTCGGTCGAGAACATCGTCCACGTCCACGACCTGCACGCGACGATCCTGCACCTGTTGGGCATCGACCACGAGCGCTTCACCTACCGCTGGCAGGGACGCGATTTTCGACTGACGGATGTGAAGGGGCATGTGGTGAGGGACATCCTGGTTTGAGCAGTTGCATTCATCGCTGACACAATGCCCATCCCCGCGCTGACCGCCGACGGCCTGCTTCCCGACGGCATTTATGATTGCATGCTGGACGAAATTCGCGACCAATTCGGAAGTTTTCAGCGAACCGATCGGCGGTGCAGGCTGTTTGAGCGGCTGGAGGCGTTCGTACGTACAGCGAAAACGAGCGGAATCGTTGTGGCGGTTGTTGTGGACGGGAGCTTTGTAACAGGCAAGGACGCGCCCAGCGACGTGGACGTGATCGTCGTGCTGCGTGCCGACCACGATTACGGCGCGATTCTCCGCCCGACGGAGTATAATGTGGTATCGACTGGGCAGATCCGCCGCGTGTTTCGAATCGATGCCTTGATCGCCCGCGAGGGGACTGAAGAGCTTCACAGGTACGTTTCTCTGTTTAGCCGACTTCGCGACGAACCCAACCGTAGCAAAGGCATGTTGAGGCTACCGATATGATCAAAAGCGACGAACAGATGCAGGTGAATCTCGACTTGATCGAGTCAATGTACCACGCCATCGCGCGCTTGCGCCGTGAAATCGCTCCCTTGAACTATCGCAATTACGAGATCATGGCCGAGGGGCCGATCGAGCAGATTCGCCGCCTGCGGCAGGAAATCGACGACTATCTTGGAGTGCGATACGCGCAGGACACGGGTGCTGAATCGGGCGCTGCAATTGAATCCGAACAGCACGCCGCGCCTTGATCGCACGCCGCCTGGATGCATATCCCTTGCCCCCCACACACCAAGAACACAAAGCCGAAGGGCCGCAGTCCGTTCGCTGCGCGGTCATCACCGTCAGCGATACGCGCACTCTGGAAACCGACACGGGCGGGCAGACGGTGATTGTGTACCTGACCGGCGCGGGGCACACGGTCGTGGCCCGCGAGATCATTCCCGACGAGCCGGCGCGGATGCGGCCGCTGCTTCAGTCGCTGCGCGAGCGCGACGACGTCGATGCGATCCTGTTGACGGGCGGCACCGGGATCACCAGTCGCGACCAGACCTACGAGACCGTCAGCTCGCTCCTCGAGCGGCCGCTGCCCGGCTATGGCGAGGTGTTCCGGATGCTCAGCTTTCAGGAGATCGGCCCGGCTGCGATCCTCAGCCGGGCGGTCGGCGGCCTGCTCGGCCGCAAGGTGCTCCTGACCATGCCCGGCTCGCCGGCCGCGGTGCGGCTGGCGATGGAGAAGATCATCGTGCCCGAGCTGCCTCACCTGGTGCGGGAAGCTCGGCGCTAACTGCAACTGCCTGGCCTACCGCCTGAAGGGCAACGGACTGCGGAGCGTGCCCACAGGCTCGACCGGGTCCACTGGATCGTCAAGCGGATCGTCCGGCGTCCACGGATCGGCAAACCCATCCCCGTCCAGATCAAGCTCCGGATCGGTGACGCCGAACTTCTCCAGGTGCTTGACCTTGCGGACATATTCCTGGTTCGCCTGGGCTTCCATGCGGTCGGCATTCGCAAGCAGATTGGCGTTGCCGTTCCGCTCGGCGATCTGCCGCAGATGCTCGGCCTGAGCAAGCTTCTTATCGCGCTGCCGCTGGAAATTGGCGAGCTGCTTTTCCTTCTTGTTGTATGGCGTCGTATCGCCCTCGTCCTCGTCCATGTCTTCGTCCTCGTCGCCCTCGTCCGAATCGTCCTCCTTCTCCTTCTTGGATTTGTCCTTGGCGAACTTATCTTTAGGCGGTTTTTCCTTCGGCGCCTTTTCTTCTTTGGCGAGCTTATCTTCTTTGGCGACCTTGTCCTCCTTGGCGACTTTATCCTTCTCAGGCTTGTGGCCGTGGGCCACATGGTCCTTTGGCTGGTGCGCCTTGCCGCCGTGCGCCTTTTGGCCGCCGGCATGGCTCACATGTCTGCCGCCCCCGCCGCCGCCGGCTTTGGCGTGGCCGCCGCCCCCCTTGCCCCCTTTAGCGCCGAGTGGGCCAACCCATCCAAGGGCGAGCAGAAATACGATGATGGCTACGATTGTTGAAAAACGCATGAGCGGCTCCAGTCTCGCTGGTGAATCTGCGAAGGGCAGCCTGTGATGTTGCGAATGCTGCTGCCAACAGAAACCCTAGCTCAACTGCCGCCCGCCGGACGGCCAGCGCTTCCGGTCGTCGCGACCATGCCGCATTTGCCGGCTGCCTAGCGCTCACTTCTTCCGTGTATTCAGGAAATCCCAGTTGTCGGGACCGGGCTCCTCGGACTGCTCTTCGGTCTTCTGCTCATCGGGCAATAGCTCGATGAGCTGCTCGTCGCCAGGCACCTCGTCACCAGGCAGCTCGTCAGGCTGCTCCTCGCTCGCCCCCTTCCCGATCGGCTCAGTCTGGCGAAACGAAAAGGTCTCCCGGGCGTCGGAAGATGCCGGCTCTTCAAGCGACAGGACCCCGCTATCGCCTTCCGATGCTTTAGCCGGCTCGTCGAGCAACTCCAGCTGTTCCTCGCCCAAATCCAATGTCGCCGCACTCTCCTCCGCAGTGGGCTCGACGACCGCCATCCCCGCATCGTCCGCCGAAGCCGGCTCCGTCAAATCGACCGCGCCCAGCTCAACCTCATCGCTCGGCTGAAATACCGCTTCCTCCTTCGGCGGCTCGATCCGAATCTGATCTTGCGGCGTGAGCACGCTGCCCGTCGCCGCCGCCACCGACGGCGAGGTCGGCTCGATGAAATACGTCTTCTTCACCGCCTCGACCGGCATTTCACCCCGCAGGTCCTCGCCCCAGCGGAAGATCCGCTCGGTGTTGCCGCGGAGCACCTGCGTCCCCAGCTCCACCGCCTTCTCCTCGCTCCATTTGCGGTCGATCACGAACCGCTCGGCCAGCACCTTGGCCAGAATCCGCTTGAACATCCCCAGCTTCGGCAGCGCGAATTCGAGCTTGTACATGTCGCTGTAATACGCGATCTGCTTGGTCCGCGGCACCGCCTCCAGCCGCGCCGCCAGGTCGTGCTCGATGAACGTCGGCGTGTTGCTGTACCACCAATGCCCGTGGGTCACCACGTTCGGGAAAATCCAGGCGTAGCTCGTCAGCTCCTGATTCGTTACGCTCGCCAGCACCGAAATCGGAAACGTCACTTGCGGAAATGCGTTGAAGAGATCCTTGTACTGGATTAGCGAGACCCGGCTGTCGTAAAGGTCGCGCCCCTGGTGCACGCCTGCCTCGTACACGCCCCGGTTCACGCCGATCATCAAATCAAACGGCAGCCGATACTCGGCGCACATCTCGGCCAGCGTCCAAAGGACGAAGTGGCCCAGCGCCTTTTTATGCGAGTCGGCGGCAAATGTCCCCTCGGCGTTGATCGCCGCCAGCGCCGTATTGGCCCGGGCGAGCGAGACTTTGTGCGGCGCAAAATCCGGAGGCAGCGAAATCGCACAAGCCCGGGCCCCCCGCGACTTGAAAAAGGTGAAGAGCGCCCCAATCGCCCGCCGCAGGGCCTGTGCGTCGCTCGGTGTCGTCCCCGTGCACCGCGTCAGCCGCTCGCGGACCTCGGTCTTGGCCAGGTGAAACACCAGGTCGTCGGTGCGCAGGCAAGGGATATAGACATCGGTGTCAAAGCCGTCGAGCGAATCGTCGAAGTCGTTGGTGAGGAAGACAGCTTCGAGCTTACTCTTGGCGAGCACCTGCTGCGGCCAGTCGGGCTGTTCCATCAGCGTCTGCGCGGCGTCGTAGAGCCCCTCCCAGTTGTGCGGAGTCACCGAGTCGGTCTCCAGGCCGAACAGCGTCTGGACCATCTCGATCAGCCAGCTGTATTGGATCGTGTTGTCGATCGGCCCCAGATGCTCGATCAGCCGCCGCACTTTCTCGCGCGAGCCGATGCCCGGCTCCTCGATCCGGTCCTTGGGCATCCCCGCCGAGTGGGCCAGCTCGGTGTAGTAGTGGTAGCCCAGGATGTCGGCCAGCGTGTGCGAAGCGGGATCGGATGGGTTGATGTGCGTGTGCGGATCGATGAGCACCAGCGCGTTCAGCTCGTCGTACAGCCGCTTGCGAAGTTCGAGTGACATGGCTCGCTCGTTTTGGCTTGGTGTTGGAAACCGCTACAATTTAGCACGGCTGTCGCGGCGATTAAAACCTGCTCCCTCGTCCTAGTTGCCATCCTCGTCCTCGTCTGGTGAAGGTTCCGCCGAACCTATACCAAACACTTTTTTTCTGGCCACCAACTTTTCGCTTAACGCCTGCCAGTGCCTCGCTTTAGATCCAATTGCCACCCAGAGCCGCGGAATAGTTAGACCAACCTCGCCGGCAAAGGGGGGCAGGCTTCCAGCCTGCCTTAATCGCGTCCATGGTTCCCACCCTCCGCCGTTCCGCTGGGAAAGGGCCAGCGCGAGGCCTCCGACCCTTCCACGTTTGACCTCCTTCCGATCAGCCGCCGATTAAACATTTCCCACAAAAGCGATCCTGATTCCGCCCTTTAAACTCCGTAACCCGTTTCCCACCAACCACTTCTGTTCTTGATCAACTTGGCCTCGGCTTTAAAAGTTTAATCGCGACCCAGCTTCCCCAACCTTCCCATTGCTCCGTTGTGATCACGTCATGCAAACACCGGAATGCAGGGCCGCGGAGGCTCGCGGATGACGCGGGGCCCAACTCGATCCGTAATGGCTCATCAATTACCTGAACAAATCGCTGTCCAAACCAGAAGAGGCGTGCGACGAGCGCGTACAGTACGACAAGGAGGCTGCCCGCGAGTATTTGCGTGAACAAGCCGAGCACGAGGCGGCGCGGCAGATGAGAACATCCGAGCCACTCGCCGCGTGCGCGAAGAACTGGAGCGGAGATGAGGGTCCGGGCAATCGCATTCGGTTGCCTGGCTTTGGTTGCCTGGCCGAGCACGACCTGCCTACAATGGCTCGGCCCGCCACAAACTTCCTGCCTTGTCATCCCAACATGAACGTCTTTTTCAAGCTCGCCCCCTGCTGTCTGCTCGCGGTGTTTGCTGCCCACGCAGCCGCCGAGCCAATTGAAGTCAAGGAAGACGAATCGCAGATCACGCTCGCCACCGACAAGCTCGAGGCCGTCGTCCGCAAGCAAGGCTATGTGACCGGCACCGCGGCCGGCTCGCTTGTCGATAAGCAAACGGGCTTTCGCGACGCGGGCTTCGGCCTGGACATCGTCGATTGGATCATGGAGCCGGGGAGCGACGCGGCTTATCGCGACCAGTTGCCCAAGGAAATGGTCTACCAGTATGGCAACGCCTGGCATGGCCGCCGACCCAAGCGATCGCTCGAAGGGCCGCAAATCTGCACGCAGGCCAAACAGCTCAGCCCGCAGGTCATTCGCGGGAAGGATTTCGTGGCCATCGAGCAGTCGTTCGCCTACAAAACGGCCGCACCGGGCAAGAAGACCGGCTCGACCTGGACACAGCGGATCGTGTTCCCGGCTGGCAAGCGCTACTTCGTTTCGTCCGACCGGATCGACGCCGTGAACGACAGTCCGGCGATGTTCCTGCGGATCGACATGCCCGGCCACATCAAGCACAAAGCGGGCGACACGTTCAGCGAAGTGTACCTGAGCTATTTCGACCAGCCGATACTGGCGAAAGAGTTCCTCACCGACTTCGCCCCCGATGAGCGGTTCAACTACCGCCGCGACGCCTGGGAAGCAGCGGGGAAGAAGCCTCCCGCGCGGATGATCCGCGGCTATAAGCTTCGCGACCCGGCAACCGGCAAGGCCGGCCCGTGGCTGGTGGGGATGACGCTCGATCCGAGCATTGTCAGCGAGGCCTGGTGTCACCAGCGGGGCTATGTCTGCATGATCGAGGAATTCGGCGAGCGGCCGATCAAGGCGGGCGAATCGTTCTCGGCCGCGTTCATCGTCGGCTATTTCGACAGCCTCGCTGAGGCCGAGCAGGTCTATGACCAGCACCGCGGCCACTCGGGGCTGGTCGTCGATACCAACGGCTGGAAGCTGACGAAGTAACCTCCGACCTCTGACCACTGACCTCCGACGCGGAACGCCACAGAGGGCGTTCCCTACAGCGCACGACTCACCACTCACTACTCACCACTCACTCCTCCCCCCATGCTTCTCATCGACGGCCATCTCGATCTGGCCATGAACGCCCTGGAGTGGAACCGCGACCTGACGCGGCCGCTGGCCGAGGTCCGCCAACGCGAAGCGGGGAGGTCCGACAAGGTCGATCGGGGCCGCGGCGTCTGCACGCTCCCCGAGATGCGGCGCGGCAAGATCGGCCTGTGCATCGCCACCCAGATCGCCCGCTACGTCGCACCGGACAACCCCTTGCCCGGCTGGTACTCGCCGGAAATCGCCTGGGCCATGACGCAGGGGCAGCTCGCCTGGTACCACTCCATGGAGCGCCGCGGCGAAATGGTGCAAATCACCGATCGGACGACCCTCGCCCGGCACGTCGCCCTGTGGCAGAACAGTCCGGCCTCCGACGCGCAGCCCGCCGCCAAAAACACTGCACCGATCGGCTACATCCTGTCGCTGGAAGGGGCCGATTCGATCGTCGATCTCTCGTACCTGGAGCGGGCCTACGCCAGCGGCCTGCGGGCCCTGGGACCCGCTCATTATGGCGCGGGCCGCTACAGTCCCGGCACCGGCGCCAGCGGCGGCTTGAGCCCCGCGGGCCGCGACCTCGTCGGCGAAATGCAGCAGCTGGGAATCACGCTCGACGTGACGCATCTGACCGACGAGGCATTCTGGGAGGCGCTCGACCTCTACGAGGGTCCCGTCTGGGCCAGCCACAACAACTGCCGCTCCCTCGTACCTCATCAGCGGCAGTTCAGCGACGAGCAGCTTAAAGAGCTGATCCGCCGCGACGCCGTGATCGGAGCGGCATTTGACGCTTGGATGATGGTTCCCGGTTGGGTCCGCGGCAAAACGACCCCAGCAGACACGGGCGTCAAGATCGAAACCATCGTCGATCATCTCGACCACATCTGCCAGCTCGCCGGCAGCTCGCGCCACTGCGCCATCGGCTCCGACCTCGACGGCGGCTACGGCACCGAACAGACGGCACTCGACCTGGACAGCATCGCCGACCTGTCCCGTCTGCCTGAAATCCTCACCCGCCGCGGCTATAGCGACGCCGACATCGCCGGCATCATGCACGGCAACTGGATCCGCAAGTTCAGCGAGGCCCTGCCAGCCTCGTGATCCGCCGGCTGCTAGCGGGACGGCCAATTGATCTGCCTGGGCCGCGATTTTATGAACCGCGCGGAATCCCAGCTATCTGACCTGTCAGCGAACAGACAACTGCGGGTACAGTTTGCCCAGATCGCACTGGCGGCAAATTGGTCAAGTGTGGGCGCCGACCGGGCAGATTGGATTCAATGCAGTGGTGCTTTTCAGTCGCCTGGAGGAACTCCAATCGATCAAAACAAAGCTGTACTAACCGGAGGCTGGTTACTCGTCGGAGCAAAGGAAGGGATTTCATGCTGCCGAAGAATGCCGCGGATTATCGCACGCTGCTCTGGATCGGGCTGGCCGTGGCGCTGGTCGGCGTCCAGTACGCGAATCTCGGCCTCGGATGGGTATTCGGGCTGGCGCTTCTGAATGCCTACTTCGCCCTGTGCTGCGGCATCATCGCGCACAACCACAATCATTGCCCCATCTTCGCCAACAAAAGGATGAACGATGTGCTGGGCCATCTGCTGTCGCTGTTCTACGGTTACCCGACGTTCGTGTGGATTCCGACCCACAACCTGAATCACCACAAGCACGTCAACCGGGCCGGCGACGCGACGATCACCTGGCGCTACAGCGACCGGCACAACCTGCTGGTGGCGGCGACCTACTTTTTCGTGTCCGCGTACTTTCAGGCGGTCCCCGTCAAACAGTTCATTCAGAAGGCGAAAGTGGGGAACCGCAAGCTATACCGCAAGATCCAGTTGCAATACGCCGTCTGGATCGGCACTTGGCTGTCGCTGCTGGTGCTGGCCATGTGCCTGCACGGCTGGAAACGGGGACTATTGATTTGGGGCTTCTCGATTGGCCTGCCGTCGCTGTTTTCGATCTGGACGATCATGTTTTTCAATTACGAACAGCATGTCCACACCGATCCGTGGTCCGAGCATAACCATTCGCGGAACTTCACAGGCAAGTGGCTGAACTTCCTGCTGTTCAACAATGGTTATCACGGCGTGCATCACGAGCATCCGGCGTTGCACTGGAGCCGCCTCCCGGAAGCGCACGCCAAGATTGCGGGCCAGATCGATCCGGAGCTAAAGCAGGGCAGCATGTGGTGGTACGTACTCAAGCAGTTTTTTCTCGCCAACTTCTGGCCCCAGCTTGGCACCCAGCAAGTCGGCCGGGCGCCGTTCGATCCGCCCGGCGGCCAAACCACGAGCCTCGAATCCGACGAAGTCGAACTGGGCGAAGCCGGCACGAACGCCCGCATGGCAGGCGGGCCGCTCCAGCACGACTATCGGAAGGCCGCCTGAGTGGCTTCAATCAAACAATGTCATGCGCGAGCGTTTGCGAGTCGAGGGGGCAGGACAGCGCCGTAGATAATCGAGTACATCGACGATTTGCGCCGTGGCCAAGGCCAGGCAAGAGTCGGCGCCGCCGTAGTACATGCGGATCGTGCCGCTCGCCTTGTCCAGAATCCAGCCGCAAGGAAAGACCACGCCATTGACATCCCCTTGGCGCTCATACGGCATTTCGGGCGCAAAGATCCATTCATCGCTGCGCCGCAGCACTTGCCACGGGTTTTCCAGATCGAGGAGGGCCAGTCCGAGCCGATACAAGCACCCTCCGGGCGTGTGCCGCACGCCGTGATAGAGAAGCAGCCAGCCCTCAGCCGTTTCCAGCGGAGGAGGGCTCAGGCCGATCTTGTTGGCGTCCCACCATGCGCCCCGCCGCGCGTGCAACAGGATGTGGTGATCGCCCCAGTGTGTGAGGTCCGGCGAGAAGGAAAGCCAAATATGCGCTCCCGAACTCCCGGCCGAAACGGGGCGATGGATCATGGCATAACGGTCGCCGAAACGGCGGGGGAAAACCGCGGCGTCCTTGTCTTCGGGCGGCATGACCGGTCCCAGGCGCGTAAAGGAGCTGAAATCCTTGGTCCGGGCCAGCGATACGAGTGGTCCACTGGGCGAGTAAGCCGTGTAAGCGATGATCCACTCATCGCGCTCCGGGACCCAAGTCAAGCGCGGATCCTCGACGCCCCAAGCTTCTTCCGTGTAATTCTCCGGATCGGGTGCGAAGCTCGGCTTGGAGTCGATGTGCCAGTTTGAAACACCGTCGTTGCTGCGAGCGACGGTCAGGTGCGAATGGCCGCGCCGGTCTTCGACGCGGACCAGGAGAATCGTCTCATCCCCCATTTGACATGCTCCGGCATTGAATACGGTATGTGCCGGGTAGGGCCAGTCCTGCGCCGTGAGGAGCGGGTTGTTGGAATGGCGTTTGAACAACTCGCCGTACAGGTTGGGTGACTTCGATTCTCTGATCATGTGAGGTCCTGGAAGAAGGCCGGGATAGTTGACGCGCTAACGCGAGTAGGTGGGGGAGATCGGTTGCGACTTAAGTTCCGCCCGAATGTAGGGGCGAACCAGCGATCCCTTGACCTGGCCCAAGAGAGCGCCACCCACCGCCGCGCCGACCAGAGCGCCGACGACTGCGCCGCTCCAAGGCCCGGCCCACGAACCGGTGGTCAAGAACCAGCCGATGCAGGCTGCAATCCAGACGCACTGAAGCGCTACGCACAGCGCTACCCAGGTCTGCCAATGTCGGAAGGTCTGGGGACCACAGCGTCCGAGAATCCGGCGCCGCTCGGCCGGCGGAAGTTTTGAGAGCTCCGGGAACGAAAGGGATGTCCAATAGATTTGCATGGCGGGTCTCCGGTAGGTGTCGTGGTTGGTGCTACTCCAACATGTCCTCAGTGAGCAACGTGTCGCCGGTGTCAGCCACCGAGGTAACCAGCGAGGTCAATGCCAACGGCGGGCCGGCACGCAATTGCGCCCGTTGCGTCACGGTATTTCCCTGCTGGACTTCAGCGTTGAGCAATTCAGTCCACAGGTACGCGAGCGTCGATTCGGCTCCCTGGTTCTGGTTGATGCCGGTCGGTTGGAGGCCGTCAAAACAGGCGCCGCTGTGCCGATCGGCAAGTGATAGCCCGAGGCTGTTTCGGCCATGGAACCAGCGGTGCGCTCGCCGAAAAATGGCCAGGTAGTTTTCATCACCCCTCAGCCGAAATGCGGCCAGTGCGGCGCCGGCCATCGTGGCGGCCTCCACGGGCTGCTGGTCGTATAGCGCCTTGTCCTCGCCGTGTGAATACCAATCCCGATTGCCGACCGGCCAAAAGACGTCGTCAACCGTCGTTACCAGATCGAGGAAGGCCAACGACGACTCGGCGACGGCAAGAAACGCCTCGTCGGGCCACCGCTCGGCGGCATCGAACAGCGCGTGAGATAACACCGCATTGGCATACGTCATGCGCGACTCGAACCACGGCCAGTCCGGCCGCTGCGAACGGTGGTAACACTCAAACAGTCGCTGAGCGGCGAGTCGGGCAACGTCTTCGATCCGGCCGATGTCTTCAACGCCAGCCCGCCACAAGTGAGCCCAGGCTTGAATCACGTACGCTTGGGCCCGCAAACTTCGCAAATCGGCCAGTGCGGGCAAGACGGCGTCAATCAACGCGCGGGCAAGCGCGCGGTAGCCGTCCGGCAGAGGACTGGCGAGCACCTCGGCCAGCGCCAGGACCGCCTGACCCTGGCAGTCGCCCGTCCCGGCAGCGTCCAACCAGTCACGCTGATAGCTGAGGAAATTGTGGAATCCTCGGACCGGGCAGCGCGCATGCTCCAGAAAGCTCAGATAGCAAGTCACTCGCTGGAGCATTCGCTCATCGGCCCGCACGCTCCACAAGCGAGCACACAGCCGCAGCGCGCGGGCGTTGTCATCGGTGGTGTAACCGCTCTCGCGCCTGGGAATGCTGTAGATGGCGTGCTGAACCAGTCCGGTCGAGTCCGTCAGTCGATCCAGGTGATCCAATGGCAGGCAATTGCGAACTTGCATTATCGTCCTCCGTGCACAAGCTGGTCGGGCTGGTCCATGCCGCTGGAAAGTTCGCCGCTGTCAGGCGACGAGTGTCCCGCGAAGGGCAGAACTCGATTTCTCTTGCTCTCCCACACTGCCCGGCCGAAGAATTCCAAGTACTGCCGTCCCACGTTGGGCCAGAACATCGGTTTGACGTACTGATAAGCGCGCCGCCGGGTCGTCGCTCGCAATTTTGCATCGGTCAATAGCCGCAGCGTCGCTTCGGCCATCGCGGCACTGTCGGCAAAGGGAACCAACTGGCCCCGGCCATCGGCCAGGACTTCCTGGGCATAGAGATAGGGAGTGCTGACCACCGCCCCGACTGTTGCCATGGCGTAGGCCATCGTGCCGCTGGCAATTTGATCTTTTCCCGGGTAGGGAGTGACGAACACATCGCAAGCCTGCAAGTGGGCGAGGAGATCGGACAGGCTGAGATATTGATTCACGAAACGCACGTGCTGGCCGACGCCCAGCGACGCAGCCAGTTCCACCAGTCCCTCGCGATAGACTTCGCCCTCTTGGCGTTTCACCTGGGGGTGAGTCGCACCCACGATGAGATAAATGGCGTCGGGACAGGCAGCCACGACCTGGGGCATGGCCCGGATCATGTATTCCAGCCCCTTGCCACGGCTGATCAGCC
>JAKEHX010000242.1 GCA_022614795.1 Planctomycetaceae bacterium
CTGCATGATTTCCAGCCGGGCCATCTTGAACGCGTCGGCCCGCTGCATGGCCCGCTCGGGATCATTTTGAAACTCCTCGGGCGTCGGCAGCCGCGGCGGTTGCCGGAACGCCTGGACCAGCGACAAGTACTTCTTCAGCCGCGCATCAAGCTCCAGCAGTTTGCGCTGATCGACGGTCAAGTCCTCTGGGTCAAGTTTGCTGGCCGCGGTTACTTGCGGCACGAAGCGGTCTTCGACGTGGGGGCGGATTTCGTTCACCGAATAGCGCCAATGGCCGGGCCGCGGCTTGAGGTCAAAGATCTTGAGCAAATCGGGATGGTCGATGCGGATGAATTGCCAGTCGTGCGAGCGATCGCTGCCGGTGATCACGTCGAGCATCCACTCGACGGCCGAAAGCCTCGTGCCGTCCTTGAGCTTCACATATTCCCGGTTCGAGATCGCCTGCAAGTAGTTGCGGGCCAGCGAGTCGATCGGCTTGACGCGCCCCAGATCGGCGATCGGCAAGCGGCCGAAGCGGAGCAGGTCCATGCCGCTGTCCGTCGGCTTGGGTGGGCGGAACGCATTGGCAACCATCAAAGCGAACAGCGCCACTGCCAGCGCCGGCAATCCGACAAGCGACCAGTTGAAGCCGCCTGTTAGTTGCGCACTCTTCTTTTTTCGTGGCGGAGAGTCGGCCGCTTCGGCATGAACGACGTCGCCGGCCGCCAGCTCCTCGTTCTCGCGGCGGGTGATGAACCGCGTGAGCGTGATCAGAAAATGGGCCACCATGCCGATGGCCACGATGCCGCACGCGACATAGGGGATCATCCAGATGCGATTGCGGACGACCTGGAGCGTCGTGGCCTCCCCCTCCGGGGTAACGTTGTAGCCGCTTTGATAGAACGTCAGCGAACGATAGCGGAGCGGATCGTTCATCTTGATGTGCACAGGCTGATCGACACCCGTGGCCGCATCGACGAGCTGCACGTCGGACGAATAATTCCGCGGCGTGTTCGAGGCGACGTAATCGTCCTTCCGCACGTCCTTCAGGCTGCACTTGAACGGCAGATACGAGCGCTGGAAACGTAGGAAAAGCTGATACTCCTTGCCGTCCGCCGTCACCCGCTCGGCGAACCGCTCGGGGTTCTTTTGTTCCGAGGCAAGCTGCGAGAGGAGGAAGGTGCCGAGGTCTTTGCCGTCGTTCGAAGTCAGCTTGACGTAGGCCCCGGCGAAATCGACGCCTCCGCCCGTGTCGGTCCCCTTGGCGGCGGGCAGGCTGATCAGGGCTTCCTTGAGTCCGCGGCCCGCGGTGGCGGGAGTCTTTTCGTCGGGCTTTACCGGACGCACATCGGCATTGGGATGGTACTGGACGACGGCGACGTGGAACGGCAGCAGCCGGTCCTTATCGACCACGTTGACCGGCGGGGCGTCCCGCTTGGCGGCGGCCAGAGTGCCGCGATGGCTCTCCTCAAGCAGCCGCCGCGGGATGACGATGT
This sequence comes from Planctomycetaceae bacterium, assembly GCA_022614795.1. Taxonomy (GTDB): domain Bacteria; phylum Planctomycetota; class Planctomycetia; order Pirellulales; family Pirellulaceae; genus CAYLLN01. The sequence goes on from JAKEHX010000242.1 coordinate 1,476, forward strand.
GCTCGTCATTCTTCGGGTCCGCGGCGTCAATGATCGCCAGCTCCGTCGTGCGAATGTCGCGCATGTAGTTGGTGGTCTGGCCCTCCTGTAAAAAGAGCTGCCACTCGACGGCCTGGCGGGCCACAAGCAGCTCGTTGGCCATGAGCAGGCCAATCCCCGCGTGCAACAGCACAACGCCGCCGCGCTTGCGGAAGACCATGATGCATCCGATCAACAGGACGATCCCGCCGAGGCCCCCTTGGAGGAGTTGCCAGACAATGCGGAGGGCTTCGTTATCGGGCCGGTGATTGCCAAGCATGCCCCAGGCCAAGAGCCCGCCTAAGGCGACCAAGAGAGCGGCCGCGACCCCAACGACGACGATGCGCACGGGAGTTACGGTCTGGGACCTGGTCAGGGGCAGGATTCCGTAAGCCGCCAGCCAGGCCCAGCCGCCCAGCCAGACCAGACCGGACACACCGAGGAAGACCGTCCAGAACGAGTCCCACGAAAACGACGGTTTGGCGTGAAAGCCCTTGTCGTTGTGGCCGGCGGCGATCACCAGGGCGGTGAGCAACAGGCCCAGGGCAATCACCGCCAGACCGGAATACAGCCGCAGGCCGGCGGCCTGGATCTTGAATCGCCAGCCGTGAGCGGCCAAGAGGTTAATGGCCATCAGCACGCCAATCGCCATGCCGCCGGGGGCGGGAAGAGTATGAAAATTGGTGATCGCTCCGCCGGTCGCGTTGACAATGAACTCCGGGGCAGGAAGGGCAATTTCCTTGATGTCGGGAAAGAACGATTTCGGGAAGAACAGGTTGATATCGACCCACATCACCCAGGCGTGGAAATAGTCGCGGACCACCTGCCAGATGTCGGCCTGGGTTTGGGCCAGCGTGCCGACGAGGATGACGAAGATGCCCAGTGCGAACAAAACCACCGTGAGCTTGAGGGAGGCGAGGGCATGCATCACCGCTTCCAAGGCCGCCACGGGGGAGACGCCGGCAGCGATGGGCTTGGCGGGGAGTGCGCCTGGACGTTCGGCGGGAAAGGCGGGTGCGGACATGAATCGTTGCCTGCTGCGAGTTATTCGAACTTGAGCGACTTGACGAACGCCTCGAAATTGGCTTTCTCGCGCTGGGCCAGTTCGGGGTTGCCGGTGAGTTTGATGAAGTACTGCGTCCCATCGACCGTTGCCGCCACGCCGAAGAGCGTCATCGGCTCGCCTTCTTTCGACGCGCCGGTGAGCTGGATGTAGTTGCCTTTGACGCCGAGCACATCGATTTGCTGCACTTCCTTGGCGATCTCGGCAGGCCCAACGGGGGACAAGCTCAATTGCCCGCGCCAGCGATTGACGTTGGCGGTCCAGTCGCCGCCGGCCGAGCTGAGGGTGATTTCGACCTTCTTGGGATCTTCGCCCACGCTGAAGGCCGCAATGCCGAAGGCTTTGGGCGGAATCTCCGTCCAGCCATCGGGCCTGGTCCATGTTGGTTGATCGGCTGACGAGCTGGGCCGCGGGGTGGAAGGGCCGTCAGCCGAAGCGAAGGGCGCGCTACCGCTGGCAAATGGGCCGCCGGCAAACGGACCGGCGGGCATCGCTCCGCTTCCCGTGCCTACCATGTTTACGAGCGTGCAGGGATAACCGCCAACCTTCGTGGTGATTGATTCAGTGGCCAGATCGCTGGCCTTCAGCTCGTCCAGGCCGATCTGGCCGCGCCAGCGATTGATGTTGGCCAGGAGATAGTCCACTTCGCTCACCTCGCCGAGTTCGAGCGTCGTGACGGTCAATTCCAATGCCTTGCCGTCCGACGGGATGACCAGCGTCGCAAAGCGAAATTCATTTCCCGGCTGCTCTTTCCAACCCGGCGGCAGCTTCCATTTGGGCTCGGCGGGCCGGCCCTCGAACGAAATGTCCTTAACGAACGACACAAAAGGGTCCCAAAGCGGTCCGACCTGGGCCTTGGCCCCGGTCAACTTGAAAAACCACCCGGCCTTATCGACCAGCACGATCGCCCCGAGCATTTGCCGCTCTTCGGCCGCGGCGCGCACGAGAGTCGGGTCGATCAGCTCGGGCTTGGGGACCGTGTAACGGGCAATCTCGTCGTGCGGCCGGCAGCCAGCGGCGAACAGGGCGACGGCGAGCAATCCGGCAAACGGTCGAAACCTCAATAGCGACATCGGTCAACGCTCGCGGGGAGAATGCGAGTAAAACAGCGGGCGAGGCAATCTGGGGCGCCGGCAAAAGGCGGGCAAGGGCCGGCCAGGAGGGCGAAGACGCGCTAGTCCGGGCGTCTTCCTTATTATAGCGCCGCCGCCGGCGGTTCGGATAGCCGCGCCTACCGCCGGATCGTCCCGCCGCTGCCGCCCCACCCGACAAGCGGGGCATCGCGCTCGGCTACCAGAATCTGTACGCCCGACGCGGCCGAGCGGCTCGCACCGTCTGCGGTAACCCGCGATCCGGCGCCAGTCACCGCCAGGCGCTCCTCGGCAATGCCGTGACGGTCGAGATAGTCCGCGACCGCCTGGGCCCGAGCCGCCGCCAGTTGCCTGGCCGAAGTGAAAGCTCCGTCACCCGACTTGGGTGGGCGGCCCTCGGCAAAACCGC
>JAKEHX010000243.1 GCA_022614795.1 Planctomycetaceae bacterium
ACGATTCCCACGGCCCAGGCCTACATTGCCGACGTGACCAGCGTGAAAACACGTGCCAAGGGAATGGCGCTGATCGGGGCGGCGTTCGGACTGGGCTTCACGTTCGGCCCACTTATTGGCTACGCGGCCATCGTGTTTTCGAAAAGGGCCAGCGACATCGGCACCAGCCCCTGGCCCGGTTATGCGGCAGCGGGCCTGTCGGGGCTGGCGTTTCTCTTGGCGCTGGTGCTATTGCCCGAGTCGCTGCGGCCGGGAATGCACAGCCAGCGTCATGCGGTGCTCGACCTGCGGGCCTGGGCCGATGCTCTCACGACGCCCTCGGTTCCGGCGATTTTGCTCACGGCGTTTGTCAGCGTCGTCTCGTTCGGGGCCTATGAAACGACCCTCTCGCTGCTTCTCAAGAGCCAGCGGTTTGGTTTTGAGTTCGCCGACGTGCTGCTGTTCTTTGCCTTCATCGGGTTCACGCTCAGCGTGGCTCAGGGCCTTTTGGTGCGGCGGTTGGCCGGAAAAATCAGCGAGGTTGCGATGGCCTCGGCCGGCGCGGTGGTGACGATGCTGGGCTTTGTGCTGCTCAGCCTGGCCAGCCAGTCGGGCAACGTCTGGTTTCTGGTCGCCGCGTCCGCGGTCGAGGTGACCGGCTTTTCGCTAATGACGCCGTCGCTGGCGTCGCTCGTTAGCCGGCGGAGCGATCCGGCCAAGCAAGGGGGCATTTTGGGCGTCAGTCAAAGCGTGAGCGCTTTGGCCCGGGTGGCCGGGCCGCTGATCGCCGTGCCGCTGTTTTTCCGCGGCGCGACGCTGCCGTACTGGACGGCGATGGCGATGATGATGGGGGCGCTGGCGATTTTTCTGCTGTGGGCGCGGCGGGGAAGAGACTATGGGGCCGCGGCGAAGTGAGGACGAGGGTCGGGGACCGGAGGTCGGAAGTCAGAGGGATGTCAAAACCGGAACGCTGAAGCACGACCTGGCCGGCCACAGCCACGCCTTCGCAGCTGCGTTTTCGCCGGATGGATCCCTATTGGTGAGCGCCGGACGCGGGCTAGGCGAGCGCGGTCACGAAAACGGCGTCATCACTTGGAACCTCCAAACCGGTGAGAAAGTCCGGTCCATCCTGATTCAGGCCAACAGCGGCACCCACATGGTCGCGTTCGCGCCCGGCAAAAAACTGGTCGCGATCGGCTCGCGGCACTACGACAAGGAAAACGACACCTATTCGACTTCCATCGGCGTGGCCTATCCGCTATCGGGCATCACCGAGTGGCAGCAGACGATTTCCGGTTGGGGCAGCCCCAAGGCCTTCTCGCCCGACGGAAAATTCGTCCTCGTCCAGTGCGGCGGCGAGTCGATTTGGTTCATTGATGCCGAAACGGGACAAACGAAGCACGAAATCAAGGCAGCCGATTCGCCCATGCGGGGCCGCTGGAGCGATTTCGCGGTCGCGCCGCAAGGCCAAAGAATCGTGATCGGCGGCGCGGCGGGCGAAGGGAAAGGGTTCGTCGAGGTTTGGGACATCGGCGATCTTGGCGATGCCAAGCCGAAACAGGACCGGTAAACTTGAGGCGCCAGAGTTAAGACGGGCTTTCCTGAAGTCTGGCGACTTCAGCTACGAAAGAATAGCGAAACGGCTATTCGCTGATCAGCTTGATCGGCAGCGGCGAATCGGGACTGGCGCCGATCACGGCGTCGTGGCGGTCGAGGCCGGCCAGGACCTTCCCCTGCCGATTGTGGAACGGATCGTCGGTCACTTCGGCCGTGGGAACGGTGGGGCACCAGCAAACGCGGCCATCCTCGCACAGCAGATTCTGCCCGCGGCCGCCGTGATTGGCGGTCGTGCGGCCCGGGCGGCGATCGCTCGGCTTGTCGGCCAAGAGCACGTAGTTCGGCCGCCGCTCGTCGCGCGGGGCCACAAGCTGCCCGTCCTGTTGATAGCCCATGTTGAAGCCGTAATCGCCCCCCATCGCTTCATAAAGCTGCGCCAGCATCGCGCCCTGGGCCGCATCGAGCTGTTCCCACGACGGGATTTGCAGCTCGTTGAGGTGCGTGCCGTAATAGCCGGTCGGGCAGACGAATGACCGCGGATCGAGCACGAGCTGGTTATTCACGAGCGTGGGAGCATAAATGCCGGCCCGGCTGCGATTCCCCACCGTGGCGATCTGCGGGAAACGATGCAGCTCGTCGAGCACGGCATGTTGCTGTAGGGCCAAGCCGGTCTGACGCAAGTGGTTCTGGCACGTGGCGACCTGGGCCTGGAAGCGGCTGAGCGACAAGGCCGGGAAGAACAACGCAAAGCCGGCGATAAGCACGGCGGCAGCGGTGAGCAGATCGACCCACGTCAAGCGGCGCGACCCCGCGACCTCCGCCGGATCAGCGACCGACGAGAACGCGGCCACTTCTCTAGGCCGTTGCGCAGGCCGGACCAACTCTTGCGACTCGCAGGCCACATATTCGCACGCGCGCGTGGCCAGGCCCTCGGGCGGTGAATAGTGCTCCGGCTCGTCCAACAGGCCAATCCGGCCGACACAATCTTCCAAGCGCTCCAGCTCGTCGCGCAGGCGCATGTCCCGCGCCAGCTCGCGCTCGACCTCGGCCTGTTCGGCCGGCTCGAGCGCTCCCAGCAGGTAACCCAGCAGATGCTCGCGAGTGGGATTCATGGTGATTCGGGATGCGCCTGTTCGGGATGTGCTAGTGTCCAGGCTTCGTTGAGTTTGGCGACGGCGGCGTGCATGCGGCTCTTCACTGTTCCCACCGGAATGCCGAGGCTGTCGGCGGCTTCGCGATATTTCAGGTTCTGGAAATAAACGAGTAAAATCACATCGCGCAAGGGCTGCGGCAATTCGGAAATGGCCCGGCCAATCCAATCCTTTCGCTCGTCGGCGGTGAGCTGGGCCGTGGGGCTGGCCTCGGAACTCACGAGCAAGTCGAGCAGCTTGCCCACCTCTTCACCCTCGGTATGTCCGGCCCGATCGAGGCTGACCATCCGGTGCCGCCGGCTGCGACGCTGGGCGTCGATCGCCTGGTTGGTGGCGATCGTGTACAGCCAGGGACGGAAGGCCCGGCCCGCTTCGAACTTCGCACACTTCAAGTGCACCTGCAGAAACGCGGCCTGGAAGGCGTCCTCGGCCATCTCCGCGTCCCCCAAGTAACGCCGCAGGTAACTGAACAACTCGCGTTCGTAGCGGCGGACCAGTTCGGCGAACAGGTCGCGGTCGCCCGATTCGCAATACCCCAACAGCAACTCTTCGTCGCTGGACGACGCGTCGCGCGAATGGGGCAGTGGACCCGACGGCGTTTTCAAGGTGCTTGTCATTTGTACGAACCGCTGGTGCGCGAGGTTCACGAAACGCATCCGCGCGTTTCCGGGAAAATGCCCCCACATGCCGCGGCCTGGCCGCCAAAAAGCGGCAGCGTCCCTCCGGTGGCCATTGTAGGGGGCGGCAGGTGAAAAGTCCGCCCTTAAGGCACCCAGGGACGCCGCGTTGGCCGATTTGACAGCCGCTGCGGGGCGTTCTAGACTCACGGCTCCCTGAGACGCAAAGGCCGTGCCAAGAGGCAATCGGTGACCGCCAAGAAGTATGAGTGGGCCACCGCGGGCGACGTTAACGCCTTCTTCGGCTTGATGTTAGATAACGTCGCGAACCTTCTCCTCATTGTCAGCTTGCTGGCTGGCGTCTTTGCATTTCCTACAGACGTCGCCCTGCGCAATATGATCCCCGGCACGGCCATCGGCGTGCTCGTAGGGGACCTGCTTTTCTTCTGGCTAGCGCTGCGACTGGCGCGGCAAACCGGGCGCACCACCATCACGGCCATGCCGCTGGGGCTCGATACGCCGAGCGCCCTGGGCATGGTCTTTTTCGTTCTGGGGCCGGCGTTCCTCGCCGCCAAAGGCCGCGGAATGACCGAGCACGACGCGGCCATTCACACCTGGCACATCGGCATCTGCTCGATCTTTATCAGCGGCCTCTTCAAAGTTGTTTGTGCTTTTGGGTCGAACTGGATTCGGCGGGCGTTTCCGCGCGCCGGGCTTTTGGGCTCGCTAGCGGCGATTGCGCTGGTGCTGATCAGCTTCCTGCCGCTGCTGGAGATTCTGCATTCGCCGATCGTCGGCTTTGTGTCGCTGGCGGTCGTGCTGACAGCGCTCGTCGCGCGGATCGAGCTGCCGTACAAGCTGCCCGGGGCGGTTGGCTCGCTCCTGATTGGCGGCGCGATGTACTACGCACTGAAGTGGGCCGAAAGTTCGGGCATTTTGCCCGCCAGCCTGGCTTTGCCCAAAGAGCCGCTGCCGATCGATCCACGGCAAGGGCTCTTCCCGACCGAGTGGCTGGCCGTCTTTACCTTCCAGTGGCTGGGGGCTTTGCAGGAAGCGATCCATTACTTGCCGATCGTGATTCCGTTCGCGCTGGCGACGGTGGTCGGCGGCATCGACTGCACCGAAAGCGCCTCGGCAGTTGGCGATGAATTCGACACCGGGCAGGTCATCGGTGTCGAAGCACTGGCCACGCTCGTGGCGGCCTTGTGCGGGGGCGTAGTGCAGACGACCCCGTATATCGGCCACCCGGCGTATAAGGCGATGGGAGGCCGCGCGGCGTACGTGCTGGCGACCGCCCTGTTCATCGGCTCGGCCGGCGTGCTCGGCTATTTTGGCTATTTGTACGTCATCATCCCCAAGGTCACGGTCTATCCGATCCTGGTCTTCATTGGCCTGGAAATCTCGGCCCAAAGCTTCCATGCCACGCCGCAGCGGCATTACCCAGCGGTGGTGCTCGCCTGCGTGCCGGCGCTGGCACAACTAGGGTTGATCTACATCGACAAAGTGTTCGGCGATCCAATCATGTTCGAGAAGGGCGTCTCGATCGCAGTCCTGAAAGGCGAGGCGCTGCTAGCCGAGCTGACGACGCTCCGCATGCTGGCCAGCGGCTTCATCGTCACCAGCCTGCTCTGGGCCTCGGCCCTGGCCGCGATCATCGACCGCCGGCTGTGGCGAGCCGCCAGCCTGTTTTTGCTGTGCTCGGTGCTGACGATGTTCGGCATCATGCATTCGCCGCTGGCGGGCAGCCCGATGTTCGTCCCCTGGCAGCTCGACGAAGTGACGCATCACCACGTGATAACCTACCTCGTCGGCTACATCGCCGTGGCGGTGGTCCTGTATGCATGGGGCTATCTGCTGCGGATTCAGGGAATTGCTCCCACACACCAAAGCGAAGCGTAAGCGAGGCCGTTACTTCGGCAGCTCCAGCTTGCAGCATCCCAGGTCCAGGCAATCGGCAGCCGAACGGGTGGCCTCGAAGACATCGGGATGGAGCCGATAGACGACGAACCGTCCTTGCTTCTCGGTCTCGACCAGCCGTTCGCGCTTGAGGACCTGCAAGTGGTGCGAGACGTTCGCGATCTCGGCGGTCAGCTCGGCGGCGATCTCGCCCACGTTCTTCGGCCCGCCGCGCAGCACCTGCACGATCTTCAGCCGGTCGGCATCGGCCAGGGCCTTGAGCCGATCGGCACATTCCTTGGACGACAACGAATCCCGCATCCCAAGCAATTCCTGGTTCGATCGGCTGAAGCCGCACGCCGCCGCAAGTACAATCCAGCGGCGTCAGGGCTGGTGACTTGAGAATAGCGGCCCGGTGCGCGGCTGGGCAACACCGGGCGGCCCTTTGCACATCGCTCAAACATTCATTAGACTATTGAGGACCCATGAACGCCACACCTCGGATGCTCGCCGGTGAACTCGTTGGGACATTCATCCTCGTCCTGCTGGGATGCGGGGCGGTGCATGCCGCCGTGCTCACCGGGGCCCAGAGCGGCTTGTGGCAGGTGGCGATCGTGTGGGGATTGGGCGTGATGTTCGCCGCGTACGTGTGCGGCGGCGTCAGCGGGGCCCACATCAACCCGGCCATGACGATCGCCATGGCGTTCTGGGGACGATTCGAGTGGGACAAAGTGGCCGGTTACATCGCGGCTCAGGTCGCCGGGGCGTTTCTGGCCGCCGCCTTTTTGTTCGGCATGTATTTCGGTCCGCTGGAAGCCAAAGAGAAGGCCCGCGGCGTCACCCGCGGCACGACCGGGAGCATCATCACGGCCATGTGCTACGGCGAGTTTTATCCCAACCCCGGCGAGTTTGCTTCCCGCGACCAACCGTGGTCCGATTCCGACTGGGAAGCGGCCAAACTGCGGGTCCCCACCTCTCGTGCCATCCTGACCGAGGTGCTCTGCACGGCAATCTTGGCGCTCGTCGTGTTCGGAGTGACCGACAGCCGCAACCCGAGCGCGCCGCCTGAATATCTGGCGCCGCTGTTTATTGGGCTCACGGTCGCCGGGCTGATTTCGATTGCCGGACCGCTGACCCAGGCCTGTTTCAATCCGGCCCGCGACTTCGGGCCGCGGCTGTTTACGTTTCTGGCCGGCTGGGGAACCGCGGCGATGCCCGGACCCAATGGCAGCGGGTTTGTTACCGTCTATATCCTCGCGCCGATCGTCGGCGCAGTCGCTGGCGGCGGGGTGTATGAGCTGCTGCTGCGGCCGGCGTTTTTGACCAAGAAAAAATGAACGTACGAGTGATTGACAATTCCGGACAAATTGCAAACTCAGCAGTTCCAATTCCCGCCTCCACCGACCTCGCGTCGGTGGGGCGACGATTGGTGGCTAATACGACCGGCGCCCAACACTCGTTATCGCCTCGCACGCCGCTTCGCGGCGTGCGAGGCGATAACGAAACTGGCGTGGAGCGGGCTTCGTTTAGCTGTCAATCACATAACCACCGACGCAAGGTCGGTGGGGTGCACCTACTGAATTTGCAATTTGCAATTTGCAATTTGCAATTTGCAATTCCGATTCTGGTTTTTGCCGCCATACTCTCAATTGCTGTCGCTTCCGCCGCAGCCGACTCGCTCGATCCGGCCCTTCCTTACCAGGCAGAGAAGTGTAGCGCCGTGACCTACGACGTCGATCTGTCGATCGTCGTCACTCCGCCGTATCACACGCACCTGCTCAAGGTTTGGCTGCCGGTGCCGCCGTCCGATGCCGGGCAGGAAGCGACTGCTCCCGACTACACAACGTTCCCGCTGGAAGTGCAGCCGCAAATTGCCGCCGAGCCGCTATTTGGCAATCGCTTCGCGTACTTTGAGTTCCAGGACCCCCAAGGGGCGCAGATCATCCGGCAGCGCTACCGCGTGAAAACGTGGGAACTGCGCTGGAACCTGGATGCCGCCAAGGTCCAGAAGGTGAGCGAGTGGCCCGCCGCATTCGATCCCTATCGCCGCGGCGAGTCGCAGGCGGTGCAGGTCGATGACCGCTTCCGCAAGCTCGTGGCAGAGATCGTGCCGCAATCGACGGGGCCGCTGAGCGATCTCTCGGCCGTGATGCGCTGGGCGAGCGATCATTTCGAGTACGACCATCACGACGCGTCGCTGCGGGCCGACGCCGCCCGCATGCTCGACAAGCGCCGCGGCCACTGTAGCGACTATCACGGCTTTTGTGCCGCGATGGGGCGGGCGCTAGGCTATCCCACTCGCGTCACGTACGGCATCAACCCGTTTCCGAAAAACTCGCCGTCACACTGCAAGCTCGAGGCGTTTCTGCCGCCCCATGGCTGGGTCAGCTTCGACGTCTCCGAGACCCAGCGGCTGGTGCAGCAGATCCGCAAGGACGACAAACTGACCGCGGCCGATCGGGACCGTCTGGCCCGCGCGGCGGTGGCCCGGCTGGCGGGCGGGTTCCGCGACAACACCTGGTTCTGCCTGACGCGCGGCACCGACTACGACCTCGCTCCCAAGGCGAGCCGGAAGGTGCCGGTCGTCCGCACCGCCTACATCGAAGCCGACGGCCAGCCGCTCCCCGATCCCGACCCGGCCGACGCCGAGAAGCGCGAGTTCGCCTGGATGAGCGTCCACAAATACACGGCCGACCGCGAAGTGCCGTATCCGTTTAAGGACGTCAAAACCCTAGCCCCCAGCCTTAGCCCCTAGCCCCCAGCCCTAGCCCCTCCCCCATGTCCTCCATCCGCTTCCTCATGCTCGGCGGCTTCCTTGGCGCCGGCAAAACAACGACCATCTCCCGCCTTGCACGGCATTATCAGAGCCAGGGACACAAGGTCGGCATCGTCACCAACGACCAGGCCACGGACCTCGTCGATACGAACAGCCTGCGGGCGCAAGGGTTCGACGTCGGCGAAGTTCCCGGCGCGTGCTTCTGCTGCAATTTCAACAAGCTGACGGAAACGGTCGGTGAGCTGAATGAATCGGCGCGGCCCGATATCGTGCTGGCCGAACCGGTGGGCAGCTGCACGGACCTCGTGGCGACGGTGGTCCGCCCGCTCCAGCAGCTTTTCTCCGCGACCTTCGACGTCGCTCCTTACGCGGTGCTCCTCAAGCCGAGCCACGGTGGGCGGATCCTCCGCGGCGACGCGCGGGGCGGGTTTTCGCCCCAGGCCTCCTACATCTTCAAAAAGCAGCTCGAAGAGGCCGACTTGATCGTGATCAATCGGATCGACGAGCTGCCGGCCGACGAAGCCGAGGCACTTGCCAGCCTGTTGGCAACGCAATATCCAGCCGCGCCGGTGCTGCGAATGTCGGCCAGGACCGGCGCGGGGTTTGACGCGCTGGTCGAGCTGCTCGCTCAGCGCGGACAATTCGGCCGCCGCGTCATGGACGTCGATTACGACACCTATGCCATTGGCGAAGCCGAGCTGGGCTGGCTCAACATGAGCCTCAGCGCTAGCGCCCGCCAGCCGATGGCGTTGGATGAATTGCTCCTGGACATCATCTCGCGGCTGCAGGATTCGCTGGCCGCGATCGACGCCGAGACAGCTCATCTGAAGGCGATTGGCATGGCCGACGGCGCGTACGGCGTGGCCAACCTGGTGAGCAGCTTCTCGCAGCCTGAGTTGTCGTTGCCGTCGCGGGCCTTGGTCACTCAGGCACAACTGGTGGTCAACGCCCGCGTGGCAACGGCCCCGGAAACGTTGACCGACCACGTCGAGCGGGCAGTGCAGGCCGCTTGCGCTGCCCGCGGCGCGGCGCCGACGTTCCAGCAAACCCAATCGTTCCGCCCCGGCCGCCCGGTGCCCACGCATCGGATTTTGGAACCAATCGCCTGATGCGGCCCTGAGCAGCTGCAAAATAGGCCCTTGGGCAGCGCAGATTCTTGCTGCCTCGCGCATCTATACTAGCGGTCCCGGCTGGTCCGGCTGATGGCCTCTTGTCCTCCCGCTCTCCTTCCTTGGTGTCTTATGAGATTGAACGTGCTCGCTCTGGCATTCATGGCCGCAGCACTGGGCGGCTCGCTGCTGATTGGCTCCGCGCTGGCCGCCCGGCCCAACATCCTGATCATCGTCGGCGACGACATGGGCTATGCCGACATCGGCGTGCACGGATGTAAGGACATCCCCACGCCGCACATCGATTCGCTGGCCGCTAGCGGCGTCCGCTGCACGAGTGGCTACGTCAGCGGGCCATATTGCAGCCCCACGCGGGCCGGCCTCATGACGGGCCGCTACCAGCAGCGGTTCGGCCACGAATTCAACCCCGGCCCAAACCCCATGGGCGACATCGGCTTGCCGCTGACGGAAGTGACGCTGGCCGACCGCCTCAAAGCGGCCGGTTACAAAACAGGCATGGTCGGCAAATGGCACCTGGGCGACGCCGAGAAATTCCATCCGGTTAACCGCGGCTTTGCGGAGTACTACGGCTTTCTAGGCGGCGCCCGCTCGTTCTTCCCGATTACGCCGAATGTTCCTCCGGTCGGCGGCCGCATGTATCGCAATCTCGAAGTGCTTCCCGAGAACGAGCCCTACACGACCGACACCTTCGCCCGCGAGGCGACCGCGTTCATCGACCGCCACGCAAAGGACGAGTGGTTCCTGTACCTGACTTTCAACGCGGTCCACACGCCGATGCACGCGACCGAGAAGTATCTGTCCCGCTTCAAGAACGTCGAGCCCGAGGGACGCCGCACCTACTGTGCGATGATGTCGGCCATGGACGATGCGATCGGCGCGGTGCTCGCCAGGCTCGACGAGAGCAAGCTCACCGAAAACACGCTGATCTTCTTTGTCAGCGATAACGGCGGCCCGCCGGTCAATTCGTCGAGCAACGGCGTCCTCCGCGGCAACAAGGCCCAGACCTGGGAAGGGGGCATCCGCGTGCCGTATCTGGTGCAGTGGAAGGGCCGCATTCCCGCCGGCAAGACGTACGACAATCCGGTGATCCAGCTCGATTTCCATCCGACCGCACTGTCCGCCGCGGGAGTCGAGGCCAAGGATGCGAAGTTTGACGGCGTCAACCTGCTGCCGCACCTGGAGGGGAAAGTGACCATGCCGCCGCACGACACGCTTTACTGGCGGTTCGGCGACCAGATGGCCATTCGCCACGGCAACCTGAAGCTCGTCCAGGGGCGCGGCGCCGACCGGCGGATGCTCTTCGACCTGGCCGCCGACATCGGCGAACAGAAAGACCTCGCGGCCGAGCGGCCCGATGCTGTCAAGGACCTGACCGCCCGCTACGACGCCTGGAACGCGACCCTCGAGCAGCCTCGCTGGGGCCAGCCAAACCGGGCCCTGGGCACGTTCAAGAACAAGGCCAAAGCCGGCGGCAAGAAGAAAAAGGCCAAGGCGGTTGATTAAGTCGCTCCAGAGATTGAAACACAGAGGCACAGAGATCACAGAGACGAACTAAACCAATTAGAAACTTTCTCGGTGCTCTCTGTGACTCGGTGCTTAGTTCGTTGGTGTGTTAGATCGCTACCAGACCCTGTAATTTCCGAGGGGGCTCATCATGTTCGCTCGCTCTTTGCCATTTATCGCAATGCTGCTCGCAGTGTGCGCCCAGGCGGCCGCCCAGGACAAACCCAAGCTCAACGTCCTCTACATCGTCTCCGACGACCTCAACAACCAGCTCGGCTGCTACGGCGACAAGACGGTCCGTTCGCCGCGGATCGACGAGCTGGCGTCGCGCGGCGTGCGGTTCGACCGGGCCTATTGCCAGTTCCCCCTGTGCAACCCCAGCCGGGCGTCGTTCTTAACTGGCCTAAGGCCCGATCAGACCGGCGTGCTCGAAAACTCCACCCAGTTCCGCAAGAACATCCCCGATGTGGTCACGTTGCCGCAGCTCTTTCAGAAGGCCGGCTACTATGTGGCCCGCGTCGGCAAGCTCTATCACTACGGCGTCCCCACGCAGATCGGCACCGACGGGCTCGATGACCCGCCGTCGTGGATGGCCAAATTCAACCCCCGCGGCCGCGATCGTGACGATGAGCCCAAGATCTTCAGCCTCACGCCGGGCACTTTCGGCGGAACGCCCAGCTGGCTGGCGGCCGATGGCGAAGACCGCGAACAGACCGACGCCATCGGGGCCGAAATGGCCATCAAGCTGCTGGAGGAGCATGCCCAGGGCAGTGCTAATCAAGAGAAGGCCAAGCCGTTCTTCATCGCCTGCGGGTTCTACCGGCCGCACACTCCCTACGTCGCTCCCAAGAAATACTTTGAGATGTACCCCCGCGAGAAGCTGCCGCTCGCCGAGCAGAAGGACGGGGATCTAGACGACATTCCGCAGCCGGCGCTCACTTCCCGCCGCCGCGACATGGACGAGCGGCTGACGCGCGAGGCCCGCCAGGCCTATTTCGCCTCGATCTCGTTCATGGACCAGCAGGTCGGCAGGCTGCTCGATGCCCTCGACCGGCTCAAGCTGGCGGACCGGACGATCGTCGTGTTCCACAGCGACCACGGCTATCACACGGGCGAGCACGGCGGGATGTGGCAGAAACAGAGCCTGTTCGAGGAGTCGGCCCGCGTGCCGCTGATCATCGCTGCCCCGGGCAGCAAAGCCGCAGGCAAGGCCGCGCCGGGGATCGCCGAGCTGATCGATGTCTATCCGACGCTGGCTGCGCTGTGCGGCCTGGAAGCCCCGGCTGGCATGCCGGGCAAGAGCCTGGCGCCGCAGCTCACCGACGCCTCGTCCCCCACCAAGGGCTTTGCCCTGACCCAAGTTCGACGCGGCGGCGGAGGAAACAAAAAGAAAGCCGCCGAAAACGCCTTCCCCGGATACAGCATTCGCACCGACCGCTGGCGCTACACCCAGTGGGAGAACCGCGAGCGCGAGGCCGAACTCTACGATCACCAAACCGACCCGCACGAGTTCACCAATCTCGCTAAAGACCCCGCCCAAGCGGCGACGGTGAAAGAGCTCAGCACCAAGCTGAAGGAACTGGTCGCTGCCAAATAATCGCTGCCGCGTCCCCTCTCCCTTTGGGAGAGGGCCAGGGTGAGGGGTGTACTTCGGGTGGCGCATTGCAGCGCCTACGAACCGGGCAACAGGTTCAGCGTTAGTCCCGACCGCTCAAACTTGCGAAAGTCGGCGTCGAGCGTGAGGAATGTCAGGCCCGCCGCGATGGCGAATGCGGCCAGGTAGGCATCCATCCACACTTTGGGAGAAGCGGTCTTCCGGCGAGCGAGCCCGTACCACTGTGCGACAATTCCCGCTGGCTCGTCGCGAAAGGCGATGTTGGGCAACGACGAAAGTCGCTCGAGCATGCGGAGCGCTTCCTCGTTACTAATCTCCGTCATCCCATATCGCCGCTGCACGGCCGGTGTGCTGACCAGACGCAAGAAACTCTGCTCGGTCGCGCGGCAAAAAACCGCCAGCTTCTCGGGGGTGGTCCGGGCAATTGCACTTTTCGCCGCCGCATGGTGTGGATGCGTGCCAAACGCCTGAGCGAGCCAAACACTCGTATCAACGAGAAACACCAAGCCGCTCCAGGTCTTCTTCGAGTTGTGTTTGCTGCTCCAGCGCCAACAGTTCGGCCACGGTCATGTGCCGGGCCGGGGCGTCCGGAGCACCTTCAAAGTAAGGAAGCCCGGTCTCCGTGTCGGTCTTTATGACAGGCCGCCCCGCCGATGAATGCCTCGGCTGCGAAGGGGCCGCCAAGCCCTTGCGGAGTAGTTCCACGAAGGCTTCCTTCAGCTTTTGGCCGTTCCTGACCGCGCGTAACTTGATCTGGCGCAAGAGGTTATCGGGCAAATCGACAGTCGTCTTCATGCACCCAGTTTACTGTTTTCCCAGCTTTCTGTCAAACTGGGCGACAGGCCTCCACTTCTACCGGTTCTCATGGGTTTCGCAATGCGTAACGCCCTGTCTTTTTTCCGCCGACCTTTTCGACAAGGCCGGCGCTGAGCAGCGGCTTCAGCAGGTCCATCGCGCCTTGCCGCGACACTCCCAGCGCCTTCCAGATTTCGGCCGGCGCCATACTCCCCTGATCGCGCAGCAGCGACAGAAGCCGTTCCTGCCGGGGGCGCAGGACAACTTTCTCGGCAGACTTCACTTGAATGGTTTGAATCCGCAACCACGCCCGCTCCAGAGTCTGTACCAGTCCCTCCGTGCAGTATTCCAGCCACGCCGTCAGGTCATCCCCTGCCTCGCACACACGCGCCAGCTCGGCGTAGTATCGGGGGCGATCCGCCCAGTAATACTCGTCCACGGCAAATATGTGGTGCGTGTCGAACCCGCGCCGATACAGTTCCCACAGGGCCAGCGCACGGCCCGTTCTTCCGTTGCCATCGGCAAAGGGATGAATCGCCTCGAAGCGGTAATGCACAATCGCGGAGCTGAGGACCGGCGATAACTCGTGCGAATCTGTGTT
The DNA here is from genome assembly GCA_022614795.1 of Planctomycetaceae bacterium. Taxonomy (GTDB): domain Bacteria; phylum Planctomycetota; class Planctomycetia; order Pirellulales; family Pirellulaceae; genus CAYLLN01. The sequence continues at coordinate 13,621 of JAKEHX010000243.1, forward strand.
CCACCACTGAAGCAGCTCAAACATCAGGCCCGAGACGGCTTCGGGCGGCGGCGGACGATACGATCCCACGCGCACGAAGATCGTCCGATACTTCCCGGCCTCGCCCTGATCCATGACCTCGGAAGCTAGAATCTGATGCAGCCGCAGTATCTCCGCATGGCGGAGCGTTTTCCTGGCTGCGTTTTTGGCGATGTACCGCAGGCCTGCAAAGTAATTCAGCACTTCCCGCTGGTGGCGCGTGTCTGCTGCCGCCAATTGCCGCCCCTCCTCCAAGGCGCGGACCTGCGCGAGCGTGAGCGGATTTCCCTCGATGGCCGTTGAAGCATGGACGTTGCGGGCGGCGGAATCCTTCTGCAAAGCCGGGATCCACGCCAGATCGACGACAGCGCCCGCAATCCGCTCGCGCAGGGCCGCCACCTGCTCGACCTGGGCCAGCAGCGTGGGCGAAATCGTGAATCGGGGGACGTACGCCATCGCGACTCGTAATGGGATATGTCAAGTATAAGTCAAGTTTTGTGTCAACCGCACTGGCGCTGCGAACCACGGGGAAACGGATCTGGCAGGTTAAACCTGCCCACTGGTCAAGCCCCGCCAGCGGGACCTACCTGGCGTGCAGGGCAGCGTGGGCGTCGCCGTCGTGGGGCCGGTTGTCGAGACCTTTGGCCGAGGTCAGTTCCAGCCGATCGACGAATTTGACGTTGGCGCATTCGTCGATCTCGTGCGTGTGGCAGGCTGCGAAGTCGGGAATGAAGAATCGCACCGGGCCCCCCGCCTTTTCCGGCAGCGGCTCACCGTCCAGGCGGTAAATGACGAGCGCTTTGTCCGCCACGGCCGCCAGCGGAATGCTGGCGTGGAAGTCGTCGCGATCGGCATGCAGGCCGAGCCACGCGGCTGAAACCTCCGGCTTCACCACAGCCAAGAGGCCGGCGAGCTGAACTGCGTCCCCCTTGCGGCCAGCCACGAGACGGCTGACGTCGGCCACCTGATATTCGGCCGCAATGGCGGCGAGGTCGGCAAACGAGAACGAGCGGGGCGTGGCGACAAGGCCGGTGATGGAGAGCATGGGTTGGGTCGGTGAAGGCGAGGGACTGTCACTCGATGCAAGAACAGTCTATCAATCGACCGGGAGGAAGGTTTATAGCCAAGGGGTCGCGTGGCGCGACCGCGCCGGGGCATGCGCCGCGTGGACGCGGCGGCTAAGCGGGGCGGACGGCACACGGAGTGTGCCTGCTACTTTCAGGGGAACGACTACTATGGGTGGTAGGTCGCGGGCAGTGAACATACAATCTGTAGTAGGTGTCTTGACAGGCACATGTACGGTTGATCTAATGCGGGGTGGTTTGCGCGGCAGTGGCGCGGCTTGGCATCGCAGGCCGGGGCACCCGCATCGCCGGTCGGCCCCCGCATGATGTCCCTCACGCGGAGCGTGAGGCCTACGGTGCGGGACAAGTCCCCGCAGTCCAAAAGCGAAGTCCAGACGCGGTCAGACCTCGTGGCGCGAACGTGTAATAACTATTCCTTAGGTTGAGGTGGCAATTGGACGGAAATTGTTTGGCGGCAAGGAGTTCCGGTGAAAAGACGGGGCGAAAAAAATTGGTTGCGGTATAGGTTCGATGGGCACGCTGCCAGGCTGGCTGGCGGCGGCCCCACTTGAGAACGGCTGGCGGGGCGGGACTTATAAGTTAGAAGCGCAAGCCGACTTTCGAAGCGCCTTATAAGAGCTGGAAAGCGTTGGCAGTGCAGGAGTTGGGGCGAGACGCTTATCGGCGGCGAAGGCCATTTTTGGGTAACTTTAAAAGTCGGGACGGGTTTTGCCACGGCGACTGAGGAAGAGAATGGCGGAAGAGATGGCAGGCTGAAAGCCTGCCCCACTTGGTCGTTTTCAGCGAGGCGTGGGGGCGGTAAGATTCGCGGGGTTGTGTCGTCTTTCGCTCCGCGAAAGGACGTCCTTTCGCGTAGCTAACGACGACTATGGATTCAACTTTCCTGGCATCCGGCGCCGCTGGGACGCGGCGGCTAAAGCATGACCAAATTCATCTTCGTCACCGGCGGCGTGGTCAGCTCTTTGGGCAAGGGGCTGACGAGCGCGTCGATCGGCATGCTGCTCGAAGGGCGCGGCCTGACCGTGCGGATGCAGAAGCTCGACCCCTATATCAACGTCGATCCGGGGACGATGAGCCCGTATCAGCACGGCGAGGTGTACGTGCTCGACGACGGCAGCGAAACCGATCTGGACTTGGGGCATTACGAGCGGTTCACGCACAGCCCGCTCACCCGCGATTCGAACTACACGACGGGGCAGATTTATCTGTCGGTGATCGAGAAGGAGCGCCGCGGCGAGTTCCTCGGCAAGACGGTGCAGGTCATTCCGCACATCACCGACGAAATCAAAAGCTGCATCCACAAGCTGGCCGAGCCGGGCGTCGATGTGGTCATCACCGAGATCGGCGGCACGGTGGGCGATATCGAGAGCCTGCCGTTTTTGGAGGCGATCCGCCAGTTTTCGCTCGACATCGGCAAAGAGAACTGCCTGTACATCCATCTGACGCTGGTGCCGTACCTTAAGGCGGCCGGCGAGCTGAAGACCAAGCCGACGCAGCATTCGGTGGGGCAATTGCGGCAGATCGGCATCCAGCCGGACATTTTGATTTGCCGGACGGAGCGGTCGATTTCGCGGGAGGACCGCGAGAAGATGGCCCTGTTCTGCAATGTGCCCAAGGATGCGGTCATTGAAGAGAAGGACAAGGATTTTTCGATCTACGAAGTGCCGCTGTCGCTGGTCGATCACGGCCTGGATTCGCTGATCGTGCGGAAGCTGGGGCTGGGACTGAAGGCGGGGCTACCGGAGCTGGACAACTGGCGGCAGATTCTGCACACGCTCCGCAATCCCAAGCACGAGATCAGCATTGCGGTGGTCGGCAAATACGCCGAGCACAAGGACGCCTACAAGTCGATCTATGAGGCGATCGATCACGCGGGGCTGCATCACGCGGCGCAAGTTCGCGTGGGGCGGATTCAGAGCGAAGAGATCGAACGCGAAGGGGCGGCGCGGCTCTTGTCGGGATACGACGGGATACTCGTGCCGGGCGGCTTTGGCGAGCGGGGGATCGAGGGAAAGATCGAAGCGATCCAGTTCGCCCGCGAGAAGGGGATTCCGTTTTTTGGCATCTGCCTAGGGATGCAGTGCGCGGCGATCGAGTTCGCCCGGCACGTGGTCGGTTTAAATGGCGCGCATTCGACCGAGTTCAGCAAGGACACGCCGCATCCGGTCATTTGCCTGTTGGACGAGCAGCGGAACATCACCGACAAGGGCGGGACGATGCGATTGGGCGCTCAGCCGGCGACGCTGGCGGACGGATCGCGGGCCCGCGAGGCGTATGGCAAGGAGCGGATCAGCGAGCGGCATCGCCACCGGTACGAGTTCAACAACATGTATCGGCAGCAGTTCGCGGCTCACGGCTTTGCGTTCACGGGGACCAGCCCCGACGGCAAGCTGATCGAGATCATCGAGCTGCCCGATCACCCGTGGTTTTTGGCGGTGCAGTTCCACCCCGAGTTCAAATCGAAGCCGACGGCGGCGCATCCGCTGTTTGCGGGCTTTGTCGGCGCGGCGATCGAGCGGCACAGCCAGCGGGGCGAGCGGCTGGCGGAAGCGACGACGTCGTAGGACAAGCGTCCCGCTTGTCCAGAATAGCGAGACGGGGCAACCGAGACGGTTACCCTACGGAAGACAACCGAGACGTTTGTCCAACGGGAATCGACGCAACCAATTGGCGCATAACGACTTGTGTCGGTGTTTTGGTGTCAGCACGCACGCCGCTGACGCTTCGGGTTGCTGGCTGCCAGCCGCAGCCGTAACAAACGCCCGCCCGATTCCGCTTGAAAGGTGAGCAGGCCAGAGTTTTCCGCCTGCGATTCACCCAACATTTGCTTAGGAACCGGTGCCGCCATGTCCCTGAACTCGCTTTGTTTCGGCCGTTTGCTGATCGCCCTGGGAACTTTGGGCGCCGGCCTGGCCGCGGCTTCGCCCGCCTTCGCCGACGCGAAGGTTTACGAACAAGCCCTGCAATCAACGACTTGGGTGCTGACCAAGACCTCGGGCAAGACCTCGAGCGGCACGGGCGTGCTCGTGGATGCCGAGAAGAAGCTCGTCGTGACGAACTTCCACGTGGTCGGCGAGGCCCGCAACGCGATCGTGTTCTTCCCCGCGATGCAAAACGACAAGCCGGTCGTCACTCGCAAGCATTATGTCGATAACGTCAAGACGCTGGGCCTTCGCGGCCGCGTGCTGGGGGTCGATCGCAAGCGCGACCTGGCCCTGGTGCAGCTCGACCGGCTGCCGGAGGGTGTCAAGGCGATTGCGATGGCCGCCGACAGCCCCAAGCCGGGCGAAGCGGTTGAATCGGTCGGCAATCCCGGAGCGTCCGACGCCTTGTGGATCTACACCTCGGGCACAGTCCGCTCGGTTTATAAGAAGCAGTTCCGCACCGGCGCCGGCGATCACGACTTCATGGTGGTCGAGACGCAGTCGCCGATCAACACGGGGGACAGCGGCGGGCCGGTGGTCAACGCGGCCGGCGAGCTGGTGGCGATTTCGCAGGCGATTTCGCCGAGCGGCCGCCTGGTGAGCTACTCGGTCGATATCAGCGAAGTGAAGGCGTTTTTGACCGGCCCGTGGAAGCCCGCCCCGCTGGCGGTGACCGACGTGCTGACCGCGGCCGAGCTGGAATTCAAGCAGCATTCGACCGGGCACTACGAAGTGCAGTTCGAGCAGGACGACAAGTCGAAGCAGTCGGTGTTCATTACCAAGGACCTCGAATACTACGAGAAGGCCGACACGCGGAAGATCTGGGCCCTGGCCGCCACGCTCAAGCAGGCCCCCAAGCTCGAGACAGCCATCAAACTGCTCGACCAGAACGGCCGGACCAAGCTCGGCTCGTGGAGCGTCGAGCAGTCGCAAAGTGGCGAATTCCTGGTGATCTATTGTGCCAAGCTGGACGCGACGGCCGCTCCCGACGCCCTGCGGAGCACGATGGAGTACGTCGCCAAGCTGACCACGCTCATGAAGAAGGACCTGACTCAAGTGGACGGCAAGGTCGCCGCCGCCTCGGACAATTTGGACGATTGGCTGAAATAGCGGTCAAACCGGCAGATTTCCAGCCAGCCGTGCGAGGCGACTGTGGTAACAGTCGCCTCGTTTTTTCGCTTCTTGATGTTAGCGGACGAGTGGGCGATTGGACGCCAACTCTCCTACCACTCACCACTCACTCACGCTAAGGACCCCAGCCATGATCCGTCTTCCGAAAACTCTGGTTCTCGCGGCAGCCGGCGCCGGCCTTTTGACTTCGATCGTCGGCGACGCGTCGGCTTGCGACGGCAAGCGCGGCGGCTTCTATCGCCCCGCGTATCGTCCGGCCTACACGGTGCCCTGCCAGCAGCAGGCGTACCCCTATCAGCAAGTGCAGCCGCTAGTGCAACCGCAGTACCCGCAAGGACAGGTGCCGCCGCAAGTGCAGCAGCTCCTTCCGCAGGGCCAGCAGGTCGTGCAACAGGGCCAGCAATTCGCGCAGCAGGGCCAGATCGTTCAGCAAGGCCAGCAGGTCGTGCAGCAAGGCCAGGCCGTCCAGCAGGGCCAGCAGTTCGCCCAGCAGGGCCAGCAATTCACCCAGCAAGTCAAGCAGCAGGGCGTGATTCAACAGCAGAGCATGACGCAGCAGTCGCAGTCTGGGACCGTGATCGGCCAGAGCGTAAGCGTTCCCAGTGTCGGCTCGACGGCCAGCGTCTCGGCGATCGGCGCCTTGGGCGGCGGATTGGCGAGCACTGGCGTCCAGAGCCAGGCGCTCGTGAACGCTCCAGCCCAGAACAATGCCGCAATCAACAACTCCGTCAATAATGCTCCCACGACTGGTGGTTCCGCAGCGACCGCCCCCGCCGCTGGCAACGCGACGCAAGCGCCTGCCGCGCAGGCTCCTTCCGCACAGACTGAAGGAAGCGCCATCGAGTCGGCCCTGCAAGCCCTGATGGGCGAGACCACTGCCGGTCAACCGGTGAGTGCCGCTCCCCAAGCGGCTCCCACGGGCGAGTTCTCGGCGACGGTTAGCAATGGGACGACCATCCGCCTCAGCCTGCGGGCCGACGGCTCGTTCAACTGGGTCGCCAGCAAGGGAGACAAAGTCAGCACGTTCCAAGGCACATTCAGCATCAATGGCAGCTCGCTCACGCTTAACCGCGGCAACGACAGCCAGAAGCTGGAAGGGGCCCTCGCCCTGACCGCCAATGGCTTCAAGCTTCAGCTCGGCGGGCAGAATGCCGAAGGATTGAACTTCGTGCGGGCGTGATGTAGGTCCCGCGGGCCCCGCGGGACACTAAGGTAGAGGCGGCGCAGTTTTTAACAGTCCGTGTCGCCAACGACTACCGGTTTGGCGTCCTTGTCGAGTCGATCGTCGGCAGCCCGCAGTTTTGACCAAACGGGGAAAAGCCGAAGCGGACGAATGAGCTAAGCCATCATGGGTGCCACGTCCCACGCTTGCGTGGGCGTGCTCCCCGGTTCACACGCCCACGCAAGCGTGGGCATGCCACCCGCGACATAAACATGTCCCACCTAACCAACCGCAGCAAACTCTCCCGCCGCATGCTGCTCCAAGGCGCCGGCGTGGCCATGGCCCTGCCCTGGCTCGAATCTCTGCCGGTCTGGGGCGACGAGCTGCCCGCCGAAAATCCGGCCGCGCCCTTTCCCAAGCGGTTCGCTGCCCTGTTCATGGCCTGCGGCATCAACTCCGATCACTGGTGGGCAAAAGGCTCCAAGGAAGCTGGTTCGGCCGACGACATGCAGCTGGGCAAGACGCTCGAGCCGATGACGCCGTACAAGAAGAAGCTGAACGTCATCAGCGGTCTCTTTAATCGGGCGGCAGTCGGTGTGGGGATTCACCCGGGCCAGACCGGCAACATCCTCTCCGGCGCGGCCCTGAAGAAGGGAGCCGAGCTGAAGGGGGACATCAGCATGGATCAGGTGCTGGCCAACGCGATCGGCCACCAGACGGTCCAGCCCAGCATGGTCCTGGGATGCGAGCAGCCGACGACCGGCTACCACGAGACGAATTTCTCGATGGCCTACAGCTCGCACATTTCGTGGCAGAACGCGACCTCGCCCGTGCCGATGGAGGTCTATCCGTCGCTGGCGTTCGACAGCCTGTTCGACAACCGGGGCAACCGCCGCAATAAGAGCGTCCTCGATCGCGTGCAGGAACATGCCGCCAGCCTCAGCCGAAACGTGAGCAGCGGCGACAAAGCCCGGCTCGATGAGTACCTGTCGAGCGTCCGCGAAGTCGAGAAGCGGATCGACGTCGCCCGCCGCGACGAGAATAAGGCCGCCGCTAGCGCTCGTGACCGCGGCCAGCCGCTGGCCCACATGCCGCGGCCCGACGACGGCCTGCCCGAGGACATCCGCGAGCACATGCGGCTGATGTGCGACATTCTTGCACTGGGTTTTCAGACCGACCGGACGCGCGTTGGCACGCTGCTCCTCTGCCGCGATATTTCGGGGCTCTTCTATCCGTTCCTCGATGCCCGCAAGGCCCACCACTCGGCTTCGCACGACGACCTGTCGGACGAGTACGAGCGGATTTCGCGGTACTATGTCAGCCAGCTCGCCTATCTGGCCGGCCGCCTGGATGCGATGCCCGAAGGGGACGGCACGGTGCTCGACCACTCGTGCCTCGTGTTCCTGTCCAACATGTGGTCCGGCAGCAAGCACGACAGCACCAAGCTGCCGCTCTTACAAGTCGGCGGCCTCGGCAACACGCTCGCCACCGGCCGCGTGCTCGACTACGTCGGCCAGCCCGACGACGACCGCAAACTGTGCAGCCTGTATCTCTCGATTATGCAGCGGATGGGCGTTGCCGCCGACCGCTTCGGCGACGCAGAGAGCGGCCTGGCCGGGCTGTAATCGCGCAGCTTCTAGCCACTTTCAAAACGGTCGCCGCACGGCATGGTAAGATTGTGAGACAATTCCTGGCCGGTGTTGGAGTTTCAACGTGTCGCTCGGGTTCGTACATTACAAACTGTCGATCGACAAGTACGAGCAGATGATCCGCGCGGGCATTCTGACCGAGAATGACCGCGTGGAGTTGATCCGCGGGGAGCTGCTGGACAAGATGCCCATCGGTGATGCCCATGTCGAAGTGGTGAACCGCCTGAATCGCAAGTTCACGAAACTGCTCGATGAATCAGTGACGGTCAGCGTGCAGAATCCGCTTGTGCTCGCCGATAGCGAGCCGGAGCCCGACCTCGCGCTCTACACGCGGCGCGCGGGAGGCAAAGCCCGCCCGGGCGACGTTCATCTGGTGATCGAAGTCGCCGACTCTTCGCTCGAATTCGATCGGACTGTCAAGCTGCCCCTGTATGCCGAAGCAGGCATCCGCGAGCTGTGGATCGTCAACCTGATCGACGGGTGTCTGGAAGTGTATCGGCAGCCGCAAATCGACGGGACGTATGCGCAGCCCCTGGTTCTCCGCGCGGGGGAGGAAATCGAGCCGCTGGCGTTTGCAGGAGTGCGGTTGGCGGTGAGCGAGATCCTGGCGTGACCGCCGGGTGCCACTGCTGGCTCGTCCAGCAGTGCTGTTGGCTGCTCAGTCCCGCCGGGCCGGCGGGACGTACTCACATGGTGCAGGTGTGCCAAGCTTCAGGCAGACGAGGTTGCCCGCGCGGTCTTTGCACAGGAGATTGCCGCCGGACAGCACGACCTGCGGCCAGGCGTCCGTTTCGGAAAGCAGCTCGCGCTCGGCCAGCACCCTGAGCGATGCCGGCGAGCGGGGCGCGGACTCGACGAGCAGGAGCTTCCCCTGGCCGCACCAGGCTATGAGCCGCCCGTCGGACGTGCCGATGCACGATCCCGCATCGCCGGTGCGGCCGCCGCGCCATAGCACTTGCTCCCACGCGAAGTAGACGTGCTCGCCCATGACCACCGGCGAGCATATCTTGGACGCGACCTTGGCCTCCCACACGATCTTCGCGCCGGCGAGCGAGATTCGCAGCCGGGCGGTCCGCTCCTGGTTGTAGTGCGAGGTGAGCAGGACCGAGTCGCCGGCGACGGTGAGGGTGGCGATGTTGTTGGCAAATTCGGTTTTCCAAGGGTAGGTGGCCACGGTCTTCCCTTCATGTCCCCGGTCGAGGCGGGCGACGTGCAGGCCCTCGAACGTGTGGACGGCAACGCAGGGCACCCCTTCGACCGTGATGGGCACAGGCCCGCCGTTGTGGCCCGCGGGGGATTTGTTCTCCGACTGCCACCGCGTTTGGCCCGTGCGCAGGTCGAAGGCAACCAGGTTGCCGGTCGCCGCGCCGACTTCAACAACCAGCACATCACCCAGCGCCAGCGGCGACGCGGTGAAGCCGTAGTCGCGGTGGCCGCTGCGGCCGACGCGGGGCCGCTTGGGGATGTCGAATTCGTCATAAAGCTGCCGCCGCCAGACCGGCTGCTGGCCATCGTGCGTGTTCCAGGCCCGCAGATCGCCGTCGCAGCTGAGCGTGAAGAGCAGGCCGGTGGCCGCGTCGAATTCAGGCGTCGAGGTCGGGCCGGAATAGAGCCCAGGGCTTACGCATCGATTTGTGGACGCAACTGCTTAGCCTGTGGGGATTTGCAATAAATCGGCATACCGGTGTTGGACAAATCGTCGCGAGTGCGC
>JAKEHX010000023.1 GCA_022614795.1 Planctomycetaceae bacterium
GCGTACCGGCTGGTACGGCTGATCCGCGTTGGCCACACCTGCCAGGTGTGGGAAGCCGCGAAAACCGACGACAAGGACCGCTATGTCCTGAAGGTGCTCCGTCCCGACCTCCGCACCAACAAGGAGGAAATCGCGGCGCTCAAGAACGAATTCGAGTGCGGCAAGTCGCTCAAGCACAAGAACATCATCAAGATTTACGACTTCGCCGTGGAAAGCGGCGCGGCCTTCGTCGTCATGGAGCATTTCGAGCACCCCAACCTCAAGCTCTGGCTCCGCGAGCCGCACAAAATCGCCCACCTGTCGCTCAAAATCATCGAGCAGGGGGCCGAAGGGCTGTTCGCGATGCACGAGCAGGGCTGGGTCCATCGCGACGTGAAGCCCGACAATTTCCTGGTCAGCAACCAGGGAACGGTAAAGCTGATCGACTTCGCCATTTCGACGAAGCAGCGCTCGAGCCTGTCGGCGATGTTCTCGTTCGGCGGCAAAAAGATCCAGGGAACGCGGAGCTACATGTCCCCCGAGCAGATTCGCGGCAAGAACCTCGACGCGCGGGCCGACATGTATTCCTTCGGCTGCGTGCTTTTCGAGCTGATGACGGCCAAGTGTCCCTTCACCGGCACCACGGCCGACGAGCTGCTCGCCAAGCACCTCACCTCGCCGATCCCGTCGATCCAGGTGCAAAACGACAACGTCACGCCTGAGTTTGCCGAGCTCGTGAAGAAAATGATGGCTAAGCGGCCGGAAGACCGGCCGTCGAACTTGTGGGAGTTTCTCAAGGTCTTCCGCAGCATGCGCGTGTTCAAGGTTCTCCCCAAGCCGCCCAAGGACACCACGCCGCCCGAAGACCCGATGAAGGGATTCATCGCTTAACCGACAGATGGCACAAATCACTTTGAACTTTGAACGTTGAACTGGGAACCTTGAACGGGGAACCGCGGAATGTCCAACGGCAGCGCCGCCGCCACCACCCCGGGCCTCGACTTCGAGCAGCCGATCGTCGAGCTCGAAGCCCGCCGCCGCGCGCTGGAGCTGACGACTCAGCGCTCGCCCGCGCAGGACGAAGAGCTGCGCCAGCTCAAGCGGCAGATCGCCGAGACGACGCGGCAGGTCTATGCCAGCCTGACTCCCTGGCAGACCGTGCAGGTCGCCCGCCACAAGGACCGCCCCTACACGTCGGACTATCTCTCGCTCGTGTTCGAGGAGTTCGTCGAGCTGCACGGCGACCGCCGCTTCGGCGACGACCGGGCCATCCTCACCGGCTGGGCCCGCCTCGACAGCCACAAAGTCCTGGTCGTGGGCCATCAAAAGGGCCGCACCTACAAGGAACGGAGCAATTGCTTCTTCGGCTGTGCCCACCCCGAGGGCTACCGCAAGGCGATCCTGAAGATGAAGCTGGCCGAGAAATACGGCCTGCCGGTGATCTGCCTCATCGACACGCCCGGGGCCTATCCCGGCATCGGCGCGGAGGAGCGCGGCCAGTCGCAGGCGATCGCCGAAAACATGTACGAGATGTCGCGCCTCAAAACGCCGATCATCTGCATCGTGATCGGCGAAGGGGGGAGCGGCGGAGCACTGGGCATCGGCGTCGGCGACCGCGTCGCCGTCCTGGAGTTCTCGTATTACTCGGTGATCAGCCCCGAGGGGTGCGCCGGCATTCTCTGGAAAAGCCACCAGTATGCCGAACGGGCGGCGACGGCCCTCAAGTTCACCTCGGCCGATCTCTTGCGGCTGGGCGTGGTCGATCACGTCATCCCCGAGCCGCTGGGGGGCGCTCACCGCGACCATCACCAGATGGCGCTCCGCGTGAAGCAGTATCTCTTGCGAACGCTTCGCGAGCTGTCGGCCAAGTCTGCCGAGCAGTTGCTTGACGCCCGGTACGAGAAGTTCCGGCGGATGGGCGTGTTTCTGGAAGACCCAGCAGCGCTAGAAGGACAGTGACGATCCTGGTTGGCCAGGGCAGCGGCCGAGCAGAATTGCAAATTGACCATTGCAAATTGACCATTGCAATTGTTCGCCCGACCGCCAGGTCAGATCATTCCGGCGGTAGCGATTGTGCCGAAGTTTCTTGGCGCCAAGGCGCGCTCCTGCTGGCGACCTACGTTCTCCTAGGAGTCCACTGCCTCCCGGGAGTGCCGTAGAATGGCCGAATGCACCATCGTCATCCCGTGCTTCAACGAGGCCCGGCGGCTCGACTTGCGGGCCTTTTTGGCGCATACGCTGTCCCGCGAAGAGGCCTTTGTTTTCGTCAACGATGGCAGCACCGACGACACCGGACCGCTGCTGGACGAATTCTGCGCCGTGAATTCGGACAACTTCCGCGTCATCCACTTGCCGCAGAACCGGGGCAAAGCCGAGGCCGTCAGACAGGGCATGCTGAATGCCCTCGCGTCGCCCACGAAGTTCGTGGGCTATTGGGACGCCGACCTGGCCACACCGCTGGCCGCGATTGGCGAATTCCGCTCCTATTTGGATCAGCACCCGCGCGTCGAAGCCTTGCTCGGCGCACGGGTTCGGCTGCTCGGCAGGCACATCGAGCGGCGAGCAATGCGGCATTACCTGGGCCGCCTCTTTGCAACCGTCGCAGCCGGCGTGCTCAAGATGCCCGTCTATGACACGCAGTGTGGCGCCAAGTTGTTCCGCGCGACCGATCGCGTCCGGGGGCTCTTTGCCCAGCCATTCCGGACGACCTGGATTTTCGACGTCGAGTTGCTGGCTCGAATGCTGGCGACGATTCCGGCCGAGGCGAACCCCGCCGAGCTGATCCACGAATTCCCGCTCAGCCAGTGGCGGGACGTCGCGGGGAGCAAGGTCAAGGCCCGCGACTTCGTGCGGGCGGCAGGGCAGTTAGCCACGATTTGGCGCAGCTATCGACTGCCAAACCGCCCCTCGTTGGCCCCCCAGCCCACTGCCTCCGCTCCGCCGGCGTCCCTTGGCGACTCGTCGCGGCGGCAGCAGCCGGGCAAGCCGATCGCCGCCGCGGAGAAGCGCTAATGGCCCTGTCGCGGCAGCTCTCCTTTCGCTGCGCGGCCTGGGCGGCGGCAACTCTCGCGCTCGTGGGAATCGGCGTTGTTGCGCTGACGGCGGGCGACTACGGCGTAGCCTGGGACGACTGGGTGCAAACGCGATACGGCGAGCTGGTGCTCGAGTATTTTCGATCCGCTGGAGCCAATCGCGCCTGTAACGAATACCTCGATCTGCGCTTCTATGGTCCCGCGTTTGAACTCCCCTCCGCAATCCTGTGCCAATGCTGGCCCGCGTCCACGATCGAGGTGCGGCACGTTCTCTCGGCACTGGTTGCCTTGACGGCGATCCCGGGGCTCTTCTTCCTCGGCCGACTGCTCGGCAATCCGTGGATCGGCGTCGTGTCCGCCTTGTTGCTCCTGCTCTCGCCGGGATTCTATGGCCAGGCCTTCATCAATACCAAAGACATACCCTTCGCGGTCGGCTTCCTCTGGTCGCTCGTCGCCCTGGCCGCCCTCTTTGCGCGCGGCCGCTTCCAGTGGCGCGAAATCGTGCTTTGCGGCGCGGCCATTGGCCTGACCATGTCGGTTCGCCCCGGCGGCTGGATGCTGCTGGCGCCGATGTACGGTCTGACTGCGATGTTCGCCGATTGGCAGACTCGCACTGACCGGCAGGCCGCGCGCCAGCGAACACTAACCAAACAGCTCGGACTGCTGGCGGTGGCTTGGATCGTGATGGTGCTGCCTTGGCCATGGGCTCACGCGAATCCCATCCTGCACCCACTGCTGGCGATTCGCATGGCCAGCAAATTCCACCTGGTATTGCCGGTACTGTTTGAAGGGCAGGTCACGCCGAGCAACGAGCTGCCGCGCTATTACTTACTTAAGTACTTGTTGATCACGACGCCGCCGGCGACGCTCGGGCTGGCCGCTCTTGGCCTCGCCAGCGGCATTAGGGAGCTCGCTGGCCGGCCAGCGCGGCCGCGAACGCTGGTCCTGGTCGTGCTCGCCGCCTGGCTCCTGCTGCCGCTCGTGTTATTCGCGCTCATGCGGCCCAATGCCTACGACGGCATGCGGCACTTTCTGTTTCTCGTGCCCGCCGTGGCCACTTGGGGCGCGCTGGGATTCACCTGGCTCTGGCGGACGTTCACTCGCCCGCTGGCCCGCGGCTGCATTGTTGTCGCGCTAGCCGGCGCGCTCGCCACGCAGGTCAACAGTCTGGTCCGGCTGCATCCGTATCAGTACACCTACTTCAACTGCCTCGCCGGTGGAGTAGGGGGGGCGGCCGGAGGGTACGAAACCGACTACTGGCTGACGAGCTACAAGGAGGCGATCGAGTGGATCGAGGCTCAGCCGCGCAGCGCTGACCCCCGGAAAGTTCGCGTGCTGGTCGCCGCCAACGAAAACTCCCGCTGGTGCGCGGCCTATTTTGCCGGCGACCGGCTGGTGATCGAAACCACGCTGACCGCGGGCCAGCCGGGCGACCTGCCGCCGGGAATCGACTATTACATCGGCACCAGCCGGGCAGACATGGACCGGAACTTTCCTGAGGCCGAAATCGTGCACCAAGTCGGCCGCGAAGGGGCGACGTTTGCGACGGTCAAGCGTCCACGACCTTAGGCGACCTAACGCCCCCGACCCTTCTTGCGGCCCTTTTCCCCATTGCGGCCGCGCTCGTGGATGTCGAACGGTTCCACCTCGATGATGTTGGGAATTGAACAGAAGGTGAACCGCTGGGCCACCTTGGACTCGTCGCCGCGGGGCACGCCAATGGCCACATGGGTTTCCGAAACGAGCGCCATTTCTGGGTGCCGAATCTCGCGTACGCGCCCATCGGCCAGGTGAAGCCGCAGGGCCATGAAGGGACGCTCTTCGAGGAGTTCGATCAGTTCTTCCGGGGACATGGCCTGTATTCTACTGGCCGCCGGCCGGCGGAGGCAACAAACAGGGCCGCACAGGGCCGGCGGAGGCAACAAACAGGGCCGCACAGGGCCGCGCAGGACCCCGCCTCCAACGTCCGATAATGTTTCTTATGTTCGGTTGGAACCGAAGTTTTGGCCGGGAAATGCGCAAACTCGCACTTTCCATGATTCACTGCTCGATTTCGATCCCCAGCTTCGCCTCTTCCTCTTCCTGGATGAAGATCCGCGGCTTCACGCCGCCCAGATTCAGGTCCAGCGACTCTGGAACCGGCAAGGCCTCGATGATGTCGCCGGCTCCGTTTCGCGGAAAGGTCCGGCGACTCGTGTCCTCTCTTTCCGGGCGACTGCTCAAGATTCCCGCAGGCAGCTCGAAGCCCCCTTCCGTGTGCTCGTGCGGCACTTGCGCGTCGAGCCGGTCGATGTACGGATCGAGCACCTGGTGCAGCTCGCCTGGGATCACGCCGTCGGCCTTGTCGAGCAGGACGGCAATGTAATAACCGGACTTCGAGTTGCAGATCGCCTGCCGCTGCGGCTCGCTGAGCAGCGTCACCGAGAAGAGGGTGATCAAGACGCACAGGAGCACCCCCTTAGCCAGGCCGAAGATCGCCCCGATCTGGCGGTCGAATTCCTTGAGCTTCACCTTCTCGATCACCTCGGCCACCAGGTTGAAGCCGATCCACACGACCAGCGACGTCCCCAGGAACAGGATCAGCATCGAGAGGAACATGTTCCACGGCGGCGAAGCGTTGATGTACTGCGCGAGCTGCTGGCGGAAGGTCAGCGCGACGATGTAGCTGGCGATCATGGAGCCCAGCGACGCGATCTGCCAGGCGAAGCCCTTCCACGCGCCCCAAACGACCGCGGCGACGAGGACAATGATCATCAAGATGTCGTAACCTTGCATCGGAACGTGACTCCGGCGGTTCGGGTAGGGCAGCTCGTCCTCGTCGTCGTTGCTCGTTCCCAAGGTCTCCTTGGGAACGCACTTCAGCGAAGCTCCGCTTCGCAGTCGGGGAAGCAGAGCTTCCATCCCGGGGTTCCCAAGCGGAGCTTGGGAACAAGGACACGATTACGAGGGTGCCACGTGGGGCCGCGGAGTATAGCCAGCACTCCCGCGCTGGCGAAGAGCAACCGATTGGGCTTGGAGGCTACTGAGTCGGCGAGTACTCTTCGCCCCTTCACCGATGAGGAAGGGGAAGGCAGGGGAGTGACGGGTGCTAGCAGACCCGTGGTCCGCTCGCTCCGCGAGCGGAGGCGCCACATTCGCTTGTCCACCTGAGCCCGGACGTCGCTTCAAGATAC
>JAKEHX010000244.1 GCA_022614795.1 Planctomycetaceae bacterium
GCGCACTCGCGACGATTTGTCCAACACCGGTATGCCGATTTATTGCAAATCCCCACAGGCTAAGCAGTTGCGTCCACAAATCGATGCGTAAGCCCTGGGCTATTCGAGCAAGTTCCACTACCGGCAAACCGAGAAGAAGCCAAGAGTATGGACATTCCCATCGCTAAGAATCTCAACGACCTGAAAATCCATCTAAACGATGCAGGTCAGGTAGTTGTGAAGGAGCGGGGCGCGGGATTGCTAGCATTTGGAGGACCCGATTTGAAGTGGCACTTTAGCAAGCAGTATGGCCCGCTGATTTACACCGAACAATGCGGGTTGATATTGGCGTGGTCGCATAATGGTTTTGCCACATTTGCTTTGGACTTGCTATCGCGGCTTGAAGGGACTGCGCCAAGGCGAGCAGGAACGTACATGTTCGGTCAAGTGTTTGACGCTATTCAGCCGGAGTCTCGCGCTCCCGCATAGTGATTTCCCAATTGGTAAACGACGCTCTCACACGGCAACGCTGAATATACCCCGCAAAACTATCCAGCAATTGGGGTCCAACTCCGAGTGGGACTACACTCCACCTCCACTCCACATCTCCGGCAGCGGGGCCGTGGACCACTGCGAGTTGACCGCCGCGTCGGATTCGACCGTAGTTGCGGGCCGGTGTTGTTCAGTCCCGATTTCAGCCGATAACTCGGCCGTCCGCGCCGCCGCATCCTCGGCCGAATCGGCATGCCGGATCAAGTACGACTGGATCGACGACATGGCCAGCCGCTCGGCGGGCACTCCGGCAGCGAATTGCTCGATGAGCCGGGCGTCGGCGGCCGGGAAGAACCGCTGGTAGATGCGGCGGATTTGACCCTTGTCGGCCAGGCCGATCTCGACCTTGCGGTCAATGCGGCCGGGCCGGACCAGCGCCGGATCGAGCCGCTGCGGGTGGTTGGTCGTCGCGAACAGAATCCGCCCCTCGCCGGCAGCGACGCCGTCGATCGCGTTCAACAGGCCGCTGAAGGTGATCTTGTTCGACTTGTCCTCGCCGGCCGAGCGAGCGATGAACGCGCAGTCGATGTCCTCGATCAACACCAGCGAGTTGGCCGGCACCTCGGCCAACAGCTCGCTCAGCTCCTTGTCGTCGAGGGCGATGCCGTTCAGGTTGAGGACGGCGATGTCCATGCCCATGGCCGACGCGATCGCCACGACGGCGGAGCTTTTGCCGGTGCCGGGCGGGCCGAAGAGCAGATAGCCGCGGCGATAGGGGACGCCCCGCTGGATGTACCACGCCCGCTGCTCGAGGAACCGCCGCACATCGGCGATCAGGTCCTCGATCAGGCCGGCCCGCAGCACGACCGACTCCGGCGGCCGCGGCAGCCGCTCGAGCGTCGGGCTCCACGACGTGTAGTTGACGTGATAGACCGTGAGCCGCCGGTCGGTCTTGGGAAGCGAGTGCTCACGGGCTTCCTCGAGCAATTGCCAGGCGAGGGTCCGGTTGCGGCTGAGGATGGTAATGCTGAAGTGCTCGCGGATGGTGGCGACGGTCTGCTGGGCGGCCTTCTCGGCGTCGGCCCGGTGGCGATTCAAGATCACCAGCCGGCCGCGATAGAGCAGCCAATGCTCGCCGGGAGCGGGGCTGAAGAGAATCCGCGGCCGATGATCGCCGGTCGGATCGTCCGACCGCTCGCGAAAATCGAGGTGCCGCGTGCGCACGGTCAGTCGCCGGGCCCGGTCGCGGGCGTACGCATGAGCCGAGAGCCACTTATCGACCCACTCGAAGGCGGCTTCGCGATCGGGAATGTCGATCTCGATCAGACACTGGTCCTGGATCCAGGTCCAGATGCGCCCCGGGACATGGCGCAGCGCGGCCACGAGCGCCCCGCCGACCATCAAGATCAGGCCGCCCGAGAAAATCTGATTGTGCTGGAACTGCCGCGACAGTTCCGACCAAAGCCAGTCCATAAATGCGAATTGTTCTAAAACTTCTCCAACAGCCTCGACGCGAGACCAGGAACGAAGGGACAAAGCGCGCATGGGCGAGGTTCGCGCACGTGAGATTTGGAATGCGGCGAGTTATCGCCGCTTTAAGACTTTGGCCGACTGTATCGGCATCAACAATCACGCCCGCGATGCACCTCAGGAATCCGAAATTCCCAAAGCGGCGACAAGTCGCCGCACTCCAGAAAACCGCCGATCTGAAGACTAATCGCCGCCCGCATTCCTATCTGGCGGTTCCTGGCCCAATAGATGCCGGACGAAGAAATCGTTCTTCCGCCGCTCGCCGTAGGCGCCGCCCATGCCGTGCCCCGCGCCTGGCACGACAACCAGATCAAAATCCTTCCCCGCCTTGATCAGCGCGTCGGCCAGCCGGAAGGTCGATTCGGTCGGCACGTTGCTGTCCAACTCGCCGACGATCAGCATCAACTTGCCCTTCAGCCGACGGGCGTTCTCGATGTTCGACGACTCGGCATACTGCGGCCCGACCGGGTAGCCCATCCACTGCTCGTTCCACGACGCCTTGTCCATCCGGTTGTCGTGGCAGCCGCAGCCGGAAACGGCCACCTTATAAAACTCCGGGTGAAAGAGCACCGCTCCGGTCGAATTCTGCCCGCCGGCCGACCCGCCGTAGATCCCCACGCGGCTCGTGTCGTACCAGGGATACTCCGCCGCCACCGCCTTGTGCCACAGGATTCGGTCGGGCAGGCCGGCATCCTTGAGGTTCTTCCAGCAGACATCGTGAAACGCCTTCGAGCGGTTCGCGGTTCCCATGCCGTCGATTTGCACCACGACAAAGCCCAGGTCGGTGAGCGAAGAGAAGCGCCGCTGCGAGCTGAAGGACTTGGGGACGAACGAGCCTTGCGGGCCGGCGTAAATCTGCTCGATCACGGGGTACTTTTTGGCCGGATCGAAATCGCGCGGCCGGCAGATGATTCCCCAGATGTCGGTCTGGCCGTCGCGCCCCTTCGCCGTAAAGACCTCGGGCGCTTCCCAGCCGGTTGATTTCAGCTCAGTAATGTCCGCTTCATCCAGTTTGCAGATCAGTTCGCCATCGCTCGTTCGCCGCAGCTCATGAATGGCCGGCTGGTCGACTCGCGTGTAGGTATCGATCAAGTACTCGCGATTCGGTGAATGCTGCACGGAGTGTGTGCCGTTTCTGGCGGTTAAGGCCACCAGCCCCGTGCCATCGAAATTCACACGGTAATGGTGGATGAAATACGGATCCTGATCGGCATTGCGGCCGCTCGCCTGAAACCAGATTTGCCGCGCGTCCTCGTCGATCCGGTCGATGCCGCGGACGACGTACTGGCCGCTGGTGATCTGGTTCTTGATCGCCCCCTCCTTGGCATCGACCAGGTACAAATGCCGCCAGCCGTCGCGCTCCGAGACGTACAGAATCTCTTCTGTCTTTTCCAGCCACTGGATCGGGCGCAGGTTCAGTCCCTCGGTGTGCGCGGTCCATATGAACGTCTCGGCCCGCTCGTCGATCAAGTTGCGACTGGCGCCCGTGCGAGCGTTCACTTCAATGAGCCGCAAGCGCTGATGGCCCCGATCGACCTTTTGATATGTGAACGTCTCGCCGCTGCCCGCCCACCGCAGCCGCGGAAAGCCGAAGTCGATCGGCTCGACATTTGTCTCGATTGGCTTCTGCGTGGCGATGTCGAACAGCACGAGTTCGTAGGTAGTGAACTTGTCGCCGGGGAGCGCATAGGGCTGCGTTTGAAGAACCGCCCGCCCGCCGCCGCGCGGCGACGATTCGACGCGATATACCGGTTTCTCTTCCGCGGGCTCGATCCGAAAGGCGACGAGCGATTGCGAATTGGGCGACCACTGGAGATTGCCGTAGAACTTTTCGTCTCGGCCGTCGGTCGTCAGCAGCGACTCTTTGTCGTCCGCTGTCGATCGCAGGGCGATGTTGTGCTCTTTGATCGACGCGGTCCATTTGCCGTCGGGCGAGGTAGCCGGCACACTCCGTGTGCCGTCCGTTCCGCGGACGAGCCCGCCTCTGGCGCCGCCGCGCCGCGGCGGCACTCGGAGCGCGCCTTCTTCCTGGCGGCCGTCGATCTCGATCGCCGACGCCCCGGCATCGGCCTCCACAACGCCGAGCGACCGGCCATCGGCGGCCACGACTTCCC
>JAKEHX010000245.1 GCA_022614795.1 Planctomycetaceae bacterium
GCGCACTCGCGACGATTTGTCCAACACCGGTATGCCGATTTATTGCAAATCCCCACAGGCTAAGCAGTTGCGTCCACAAATCGATGCGTAAGCCCTGACTTCCCAGTCGAGCAGACCGGAACCAATCCCAACCACTATACCGTCCACCTACCAAAACCGGTCACCCAGGCGGTTGCTGACTTGTTCAATAGCCTATTTCGCTAGTCGATTCAGGTTTTCCATGTCTGTGATTTGTTGCCAGAAAGCAATCGACGCTGACCACGGTCAGTCGCCATTTCGGCAGATTGTATGCGTGGATTGGTACGATGGCGTCATCTCAGCCCTGGCACAATGCGCCAGTTGCGGCGGATCGTACTTGGCTTCGATGGTCGCCTGGTCGGCCAAACACAGCGTGCGCGTGTTCGCAGTATCGACGCTTCCAGAGGGGGCGTTCGCACGAATCGTCGCAAGGTCGAGGGAGTCAGATTCTCCAGCCTGGCCGGTATGGATACCGCAAAACTTGGATTCGGTTCGCGAAGTAACGAAATCTATTGTGCTGCAACGCGAATTGCCAAACTTCCTGGTAGCGGCCAGGGCGCTCGACCAACAGATCATTGCCTGCGCTGCGGTCGAAGACAGAGGCATGGTCGATCGACTTGCCGCCCTCATCGAGCGGTCACAACAGGTCCAAGAAGGTAAAACTGCCTATCTGGTCGACCTCGAAGTCGTCGCATCGCAGTCACCAGCGGAGAATGCAAGTTGGTTTTCGGCACTTCAAATCGGCGAACTACTGTCCGAGTAGTGTGTTGGAGGACAAAATCTGTCAGTTGGACAATTGAAGTTTTCCATGATTCAGCAGAAGGTCCTGTTTCGCCTGGAGCGCGATGCGGAGGGCTTTCCTCCGGCCGACGTCGAAGGTGTTTGGGCCGACGAGGCCGGAGAGGGAAAGTTCGTGCTCGACAACATTCCCTTCTTCGCGCGACAGGCCACACTGGGGGATGTCGTCAGCGTCAATCGAATCGGGGACGAGTTGTTTTATGACTCAACCGAGCAACCTTCCGGCAACTCCCTCGTACGCGTCGTGATGTTCGGTGGTCGCGATCCGCAAGAGCTGCGATCGCGCCTTCGAGCGATAGGATGCTCGTCCGAGCTCAGTCACCTGCCGTCGCTCTTCGCCGTCAACGTGCCCCCCAGCGTCGATATAGGCCAGGTACGCGCGCTCCTCGACGAAGGGTCGGCGCTGGACCAGTGGGATTACGAGGAGGCTATCCTCCGGAAATGAATCGGCCTCGTTCAGTTCACCATGTTCCGTGATCGCAGCAGCGACAAAATGCAACTGGCCGTCTGCCGGCGGCATGGTGCCGAACCAATGCCGGCTTTGGACGACGAGAAGGTCGGCATCTCGGCGAATGTGAAAGAGGGTGTTGTGCCGCTCAACGCCCTGCGAATTCGCCCGGAGGGGGGCACGACCGGTTGGTATATCTGGGGCGGCCAGTGGAGCGACGACCCAGATTTCTTCCTGCCGCTGCATGTGGCCCATTTGTCCGAGTGGTGTCCGCAAATCGTGCCGTACTTGCTCCTCCCTCCCGGCTGGCGCGTACTGCTGGCTCCAGGTCACGAGGACATTTGGTTCGACGAGTCACTCTTGACGCCGCGCCGCTGAACTGTTCCCTTCAGCACAAGCGGCGTCTGTCTGGTCACCGGCCGCAGCCAGTGCTTAGCCGCAACGCCCAACAAAACGCATGCGGTTGCGATTGCCAGGTCGTTTTGTCAAGATTTGCAGTTGTTCCGGCTTCCTTGGCGCGGAGTGGTAGCTACTTCCCGCTCCATCGTACCTTGCGCGCGGCGTTCACATGCCCGTTGTTGCTTCCTGTCGCTGTGGACAACGCTTCCTGGCTCAGGATTTTCTCCGCGGCAAGCAGGTGGCCTGTCCGGCTTGCGGCAGCCCGATGATTGTGCCGTCGGCCGATATCACGGAGCTTGCGCCGGCGCCGCTTCAGGGTGAAGCGCCGCAGCCCTCGTCCCTTCAAGCGGTGCCCCAAGAGCCCGCGCCCTTTCAGTATGCACCGTCGCCCCTTCAGCCCGCGCCTCGTTCGGCGTCGGCTGCGGGCAGCTCCTCGCGGCCGCTCTACTGGATTGTCGGCATCGGCGGCGGCCTAGCGGCGCTGGTCGTGGTCGTGCTCATCGCCGTCGTCCTTAGCTCGTCGGGCGGTGCGAAAAAAGCCAAGGCGCCCGATGCCAACGCAGCCCAGGCCACGTCCGTCGCTCCGCCCCTGCCGCGCCGCAAAGCGCCCTCGTTCGATCGGCCCAAGCCGGCCCCTCCCAGCGCGGCGAAGTCGAATCCGTTTGAATCGCCGCCCGCAGTCGCGCCGGTGCCTGCCAGTAGCTCATCGACCGAGCCCGTCGTTGATTCGCCAGATTTCGGTCAGCCCGCGCCGGGAACGAGCGCCAAAGCCATGCGTCGCGCGCCGCCGCCTATCGCCACCCGCTCCATCTCCGCGCTGCCGCACGGCCTGGCCGCCTGGTACGAACAGCCCAGAAACTCGCTCAGCGGCGTTCTCAACCCGTCGAAGACCGACGATCCCACGGTGGCCCACATAAGCTGGATGGCGGGCCTGTTGCCCTATCTGGGCTATCAGGAGAAATACGACAAGCTGAAGTTGGATGAGTCGATAGACCATGCCGCCAACATCGAAGTTGCCGAAACGGTGATCCCCGAGTTTCAGAATCCGCTCGACGGCCGCACGACCTGGGAAGGCTATCCGTTCGACGGCCTGGCGCTGACCCACTTCGCCGGCATGTCGGGGATCGAGGACGCCCGCAACGTGAGCGCCGCCAAGCTGCCGCGCAGCGATCCGCGGGCCGGGGTATTTGGCTACGACGAAGTGGCCCGCCCCGCCGCGATCACCGACGGCACCAGCCAGACGATCATGATCGTGGGCAGCGGCCGGCTGGCCGGCCCCTGGATCATGGGGGGCGGGGCCACCATCCGCGGCGCGCGGGAGCCGCTGTTTAATCCCATGAGCGGGCTGGGGACGCAGGGCCTTTCCGGCGGAGGCACGATCGCGGTGATGGCCGACGGCTCAGTGCGGCACATTTCCGCGGCCATCGCACCGCCGGTCTTCAAGGCGATGTGTACGATTCACGGCCAGGAAGTGGCCGATCCCGACAAGCACGCCCCTGAATTTGACCTGAGGGACCTGCGATGAATGCCGCTCACCCGCAACGTCAGCGAGGGCCTCTCCGAGGCGTTCGACAATTGCCGCGACACGCTCGCTCGACGTGCGCGCATCGAAATTGCAAATTGGCCATTGAACATTGCAAATTGAAAATTGGACCCGCGGCAACAATTTCTCGATTTGCAATTCGCAATGCTCAATTTGCAATTTGCAATGATTCGGAGCGCCGCAGCTCGACGGGCGTTCGATGCACGACCGCCGGTTTGCTAATCGCACTCGCTACGGTGCTGGCTGCCCCCTGGCCCGCCCGCGCCGACGTCCTCTTCTACACCCTCCCCGGCAAGTCGGGCCTCACCGTCGCGCTGCAAGGCGATACCGGCGTCAACCCCGGCGGCACCGTCACCTATACGCACCCAAAATTCGGCAAGATCCACTTCGACCGGGCCAGCGTCGATATCCGCAAGGTCCCCACCGTCCAGTCGCAGTTCACCAAGCAGCTCAACAAATCGGGGACAAATGCCGAGGCCTGCATGGCCGCCGCCCAGTGGGCCCTGCGGCACGGGATGCTGCGGCAGTTTCACATGGCGGTCGATAAGGCCCTGGCAGCCGATCCCAAGAACGTCCGCGCGCTGTTGGTCCGCAATCTCCAGATCAAGATGAATGCCGAGCTGGGCGATTCGTCGGCCGAAATCTCCGACATGCAGAAGCTCATCGGCCGCAGCGACATGAAGGTGCTCCAAAGCAAGCACTTTATTCTGATGCACGACACGCCGGACAGAGCGGGCGGCAAATCGCGGGCCGACGACCGCCTGCAATTGCTCGAAACGGTCTATGAGTGTTTCCTGCTCCGCTTCTATGCCTACGGCGTCCAGCTCGAAATCCCGCAGCGGCGGCTGAAGGTGGTGCTCTTCAACGAATATCAGCAGTATCTGGCATTCGCCACGAAACTCAGCCCCAGCCTGGCCAGCGCCAGCGGGTTTTGGAGCCCCGACGACAACACCGCCATCTTCTTCGACCACGGCACCAATGAGGAGTTCAAAGAGCTGGCTGCGATCTCCAAGCTGATGCAGCAGCGCAAGGCCGAAGCGATCCGCGAGCGCGACGAGAAGACGGCCGACACAGTCCGCCTGGCCGACACTCTTTCGCTCCTTGTCGACATTGAGCGGGAAAACTCCGATATCGAGGTCGTCAGCCACGAAATCACGCACCAGATGGCCGGCAACACGGGCCTGTTGCCGCGGCACGTGCGCGTTCCCTCGTGGGTGCACGAGGGGCTGGCCACGTATTTCGAAACGCCCAATGGCGCTTCCTGGGGAGGCATTGGGGCGGTCAACCGGTCGCGCCTCGATTGGTACCGCCTGCTGGCCCCCGACCGCGTCCATTCGAACCTCGACTTCATCATCGGCGACCAGATTTTTGATTTCGCCAAGACTAATGTCGGCCAGGTCGCCGGCTACGGCCAGGCTTGGGCCCTCACGCACTTCCTGATGGAGAAGCACTTCGACCGCTTCATGACGTTCTATCGCCGCCTGGGGGAAATGCCGCCGGACCTGGTGCTCAGCGCCGAAGTGGTCAATGGCCTATTCGACGAATGCTTTGTCGGAGTTCCGCGCCGCACGCTCGATGCCCAGTGGCGCAGCTACATGGCTGGGCTGCGGACCGACATCGAGCTTGTCCTGGCCGATCAGTGAGCTGGGGGCTAGGGCTAGGGGCTAGGGCTAGGGAAGGAAAAATGCCGAATGTCGCAACCTGCGACCGACGTTTGGGAGGCCCGCCCGCCGCCGCAACTGATCCTTGCGGTGTCGCTCGCCGCGGTCCTCGTCACGCTCAACGGCTTTGCGCTGGGCCACCTGGTGAGCACCGGCCAGCGAACGCCGCAGACGGTCGGCGCGGCGGCGATCGGCCTGGCCTGCGCGCAGGTCGCCGTCGCGACGATCTTCTTCACGCTCGGCGCTATCGGCTTCGCACGCAAGGCGATCTTCGTCCTGGCGGCCATTGCCTATGGCGGCGGTCTTGTCGCCGCAGCCGCCACTAAGCCGATCCGCTGGGACGCCAGCTGCGGCGAGCTGTTCATTCTGGCCACGATCGTCGCTGTGCCCGGCGTGGCGATGCGCCTGGCCGGATTGCGGCTGATCCACCGGAGCGTCCCGCTCGAAACCGAGGGCAAGCCCTGGCAGTTTTCGCTGGAGGGAGCTTTTGTGCTGCTGACCGCGGTGGCGTGCTTTCTGGCCGGCCTGCGATGGATCGCGTCCAGCCAGGCCAGCGGCGTGGGCGTGATCCTGGAGTGGATGCTCCTCGTTTCGCTCCCCTGGATCGCCGTGCTCATGGTTTCGCTGCCGATCCATCCGCTGGCGTCGCTGGCCGGGGTGTTTGCGACGATTTTGATGGTCAGCGTGGTGGCTGGCCTATTCGGTGCTTTTCTCAATCGGCCGGCCCTGGGACTGACCGCCAGCGTCGAACTGATCCTGGCCGCGGCCATGCTGGCAGCGATGCGGGCCGCGGGCTATGAGATTCGGCTGGCTCGGCCGGATTAGGCATTCTGAGCGAACCTGACTGTGAGGCGGAAGGTCTTCAATGGTGATTGGTACTTCGTACTTAGTACTCGGTACTTCGTACTAAGGAATGGACGAGAAATTAGCTTCGGCATTTCACCGCCGGGCTTGCCCCAGCGGGAAACTGACTGGCAGCTAATGGCGCTACTTCCCGCGCACGCTCGCATCGCTTTCCGCTGCGGCAGGCGGCGGAAAGCGATGCGAAACCGTTGAGGGGGCTCGTGTGTAGCCGCCAGTTGCTGTCCCACCGGGACAAGCCCGGTGGAATTGCAAACGCCGAATTCATTTGTCGGCCGATCCTAAGTACTGAGTACCAAGTACTGAGAGGTTGTGAATGAATCCCGTAGCGGAACTCGCCAGAGTTCCGAATCCGCAGAAAAACCTGAAGTCTGGCGACTTCAGCTACGAAAGATTCA
>JAKEHX010000246.1 GCA_022614795.1 Planctomycetaceae bacterium
AGGCCCAGGCGGGCCATGCACTTGCGGGCCCGAACTGAGAGATTCAATTCGGCAATCGGCCGCTCGAGCAGCGCCTGCTCGTCGGGCGACATCGTCGCCATGTCGAGCGTCGGCTCGATCTTGACCCCTTCAGCCGCGAATTGTCCAAGCTCCAGCCCCTTGCTGTGCAGCATTTCGCGGATTTCGACCAGCGATGTCTCGCCGAAGTTCTTGCTCGCGAGCAGCTCGGCTTCGCTGGTCCGCGTCAAATCGCCGAGCGTCCGGACACCCATTTTCTGGAGGCAGTTGCGGCTGCGGACGGAAAGCTCGAAATCGGTGACCGGAATGTTGAGCACCTGGGCCAGGCGGTCATTGCGGCGCTGGGCCTCTTCGTCGAAGAGGATGTTGCCCGAAGCCGAGGCGTCCTTCACGTAGAGCCTGGCCCGGGGATGATCGGGATAGGCATCGAGGACGCGCTGGTAGCAAAGCTGCGCCCGGTCGAATTGCTGGCGGTCTTCGTAGAGGATGCCGAGGTTGATGAGCGTGCCCACGTAGGTCGGGAATGTGGCTGCCGCCCGCTGGTACAACCCGAGCGCCGCCTCGTCGTTGCCGCGGCGGTCGTTCTCGATCGCCAGGCCAAACAGGGCGCCCGGATGCCGGCCATCGACCTCGACGGCCCGCTCGAACAGCGCGACGACCTCCGAAGGCTTGCCGCCCAGGGACGCGACGGTCGAACCGCGTTGATAGAGGTATTCCGCCGTCTGCTCGACCGCTCCTGACAGTTTGTCGAGCACTTCCAAAGCTTTCGCCGAGTTCTTTTCGTAACGATAGGACTCCGAGATTGCCAAGGCACAATCGTCGCCGTTGTAGCCCGCCTTCTTAGCCGACTCATACGCCTTGATCGCTCCCGGATAGTCGCCGAGAGCAAACTTCGTCCTCCCGAGGTAAAAGTGAGCCAGTGCTCCGCCGTCGGCGCTGCTCAGCGTTTCCTGGGCCTGCCGGTAGCGGCCCAGCAGGAAATAACACACGCCCAATCGCACCGCGGCGGCGGGCGAGCGGTCCTCGCGGGTTTCCAACTCGGCGACCGCGTCACGCAAGGCCGAGAATTGGCTGAAATCGTCGGCGATTGTATTGGTGAGCTGGGTGATCTCGCGGGGGCCAAACGTGCTGTTGGAAAGAACGATGTCGCGTAGATCGGAATGAACCACTGTCACCATCGGGGGGAGACTCCGTAAACGATCTTCTGAAATGGCCGCTGCGCAGCCCGCCGCCGGCGACACAGCGCCGCCTGGGAAGAGCCAGCGGTGGGAGTCGAACCCACAACCCCCGCATTACGAATGCGGTGCTCTGCCGATTGAAGCTACGCTGGCCGAGGGAGGCTGCCGGGCTTGCCGCCACCAGTGGATAAACGAGTTAACCTACGGCGCTGCCGAAATGGCGTCAAGGCCCGCTGGGGCTTGGTGTTGCGGCGAGTGAGCTTGACCCTTCGCACTCGTCCTCGTCGTCGTCCTCGGATTTGAGTGCCCACCCGGATTTTCGAGGACGAGGACGACGACGAGGACGATTTTACTAGTGCGTATGACTCGACACCCCGATCAGAATCGAGGTTCAGCTCGCCAATCCCTGCCAAGAAACAAAAACGGGGGTCTCTGACGGACCAAATACGTTTTGGCGCGCGGGAGTGGCCAGGGGCAAGTCAACCACGACCGCAAATTCGTCAGAGACCCCACGGGCCAGCCGAAGGGTTGGTTCCCGCCAGCAGTTGCTGGCGGGTGTTTCAGTCCATTAGCACGCCGCGCGCCAAACGATGCTGGGCGATAAGACGCGACGACCGATTTGTCGTAACATATTTTGTGGTAAAGGTTTGCGGCGATCTTGATCCGCTGCCAACGACCGGCAATTCAGTCCGCTGCAAGTGGCTCATTTCGCGGCTGTTGCGATTCGCTGCAAATGGCAAAATGCGGCACTCCAGGGCCATACAGTTCTGCGCGGAATTGAACACGATTGGCGAGCCAGAGGCGTGAGCCTCCCGATGGCTGTGCGACGTTTCGCCACATCGGGGTGCTGACGCACCCCGTTCGCCTCTCCTACGATGAGCAGCCATGCCCGCTGCGACCTATTTGCCCGAAAATGCCCGCGAAGTGCTGATTGCCGTCAATCCACACGCTGGTATTGGCGATCGGCGGGCCATAGCGGACGAGCTGGGCCACTACCTTCAGGATGCCGGCCTGGAAGTCGCCATCGCAACATCCATCGACGAGCTGGCTGATCGGGCAAAAGCGGCGCATTCCGCGGGCACGCTCCGCGCCGTCGTGGCAGCGGGAGGCGATGGCACGGTCAGCCTGATCGCCAACCGGACTCCTCCCGGAACGCCACTGGCCATTCTCCCCTTGGGGACGGAAAACCTCCTCGCCAAACACCTGGAAACCACAGCCGATCCACAGCAGCTTTGCCGGCTGATTGCGGCGGGTTGCTGCGTGCCGCTCGACGCGGGGCAGGCGGGCGACCGCATCTTCACGCTCATGGCGGGTTGCGGCTTCGATGCCGAAGTGGTCCGCCGCCTGCATCGGAACCGGACCGGCAACATCCATCATCTCTCCTACGCCAAACCCATCCTCGACTCGATTCGTAATTACCAATACCCTGAACTGCGGGTCCGCTATGAGCTGTCCGAGTCGTGCGAAAGCGGTTCGATGGCTGAGATTGCGGCCCGCTGGGTGTTCGTGGTCAACTTGCCGCGCTATGCCGGCGGGCTGAGCTTCGCGCCGCAGGCCTCGGGCACCGACGGGCTGCTCGATGTCTGCACGTTCAAGGAGGGGTCGCTCTGGAGCGGCCTGGTCTACTTGAGCGGCGTGATGCTCGGGCAACACGAATCGATGCAGGACTTTGCCCGCGTGCGGACGCGGTGGCTTTCGATCGAATCGGCCGAGCCGGCCCCGTATCAGCTTGACGGCGATCCGGGGGGCGATTTGCCTGTGGAGATTCGCGCGCTTGCCGGCCGCTTGACGCTGCTCGTGACGCCGCAGTGGGCCGAGCGGCATGGTTTTGAGATTGCGGAACCGTAGCCGAACTCGCCAGAGTTCGGGCCACGAATCACCAAATCCAAGAACCCGAAGTCTGGCGACTTCGGCTACGAATTGGTCGCCAATGACGGCAGCCACCAACAACCCGGCTCAGATTGGCCCGCATCGGTGCGGCAAGGGGCAGCCGCTGCTGCTAGTCGCCGGGCCATGCGTCATCGAGACGGAAGAATTGACGATTGCCATCGCCCGCCGGCTCAAGGAATTGACGGCCGACTTGCCCGTGCGGCTGGTTTTCAAGGCTTCGTTTGACAAGGCCAACCGCACCAGCGGCGCGGCGTTTCGAGGCGCGGGATTGGAAGCGGGATTAGCTGTGCTGGCAGCGGTGAAGAAAGCGACCGGCCTGCCCCTGACGACCGACATCCATGAGTCGCAACAGGCCGCTCCGGTGGCGGAGGTTTGCGACCTTCTGCAAATCCCCGCGTTTCTCGCACGGCAAACCGACCTGCTCGTCGCTGCCGCCCGCACCGGCCGGGCGGTGAATGTGAAAAAGGGTCAGTTCATGGCCCCTTGGGACATGAAGAACGTGCTGGCCAAGCTGAATGCCGCCGGTTGTGCGAACGTGCTGCTTTGCGAGCGCGGCACTTTTTTTGGATACGGCCGCCTGGTGAACGACATGCGGGCCCTGCCGGAAATGCGGTCGCTCGGCGCGCCGGTCATCTTCGACGCGACCCACAGCGTGCAAGAGCCGGGCGGTCTGGGCTCGGCAACGGGGGGCAACCGGGCGATGGTCGAGCCGCTGGCCCGCGCGGCGGTGGCGATCGGCGTCGATGGCCTGTTTTTTGAAACTCATCCCGACCCCGATCAGGCCCCCAGCGACGGGCCCAATATGCTGCGGCTCGACGATTTTCGCGGCGTGCTGGAGCGCGTTCTGGCGGTGCGCGCCGCGGTGGAGACATTTTCGTGATAGCCATCTCGGCAACGCGAGCCAAATTGCACTTTGCAATTAATAATCTGCAATTTGCAATCGGTAGCTCCATCGATTGCAAATTGCAAAGCAGGAATTGCAAATCGAAAAATGAGTGCGCTGTCGGTGCTCTTTTGGTCTTACTAGCCTCCCTTGCCGGCATTCTGGGCTGCGAGCCTCGGCCCTCAACCTCGCCGCGCAAGAACCAGCCCGTCACTTCCGTCCGCGGCGGCGGCGACCTCGCCCAGGCTTTGGAATCGCTCCGCAAGATAGAGATTTCAGGCGGCGGCAGCAGCTCGCCCAGGCAAATGTTCTTGATCGGGGGAATGCGCGCGGAATCCTGGCAACTAAGCGAGCCCAGCGCCCGGACGCTCTTTTACCTGAATCAGTGGCTCAACCGCGGCCAGGGAATCGCTCTCGGCGAGTGGAAGGCCGACAAGCTGCTCGAAGGGCTGCCGCGGTCGCTGCAAAACACGCCGGGCCTGAGCACGCTCGACCGCCTGGAATTCATGGAGCGCGGCCCCGAACCGGGCGATCCACAGCCGGCCGATCTGACGTACTTGCAGCAAGCCCTGTGGTTCCACGACATTGCCAGCCGGGTGCGCCGCGAGCCGCCGCCGGCGGAGCTGGCCGCCTGGCTCAAGGAAGTCGAGACCGGCGTCGGGCTCCCCGAGTCCGAGAAGATCGCCGCGGCCGAGCGGCTCTTTGACTGGACGATTCGCAATGTCCAGCTCGACCCGCTGCCGCCGCCAGCGCGCGGTCCCGAAGCGACGCCGGGCGAATCGGTCGTTCCCGCGGTGCCGGCACTACTAGGCGAACTCGGTCCGGGCTACGCCCACACTCCGTATGAGCTGCTCGTGCAGGGCCGCGGCGACGCCCACGAGCGCGGCCGCTTCTTCATCCAGCTTTGCCGGCAGGCCGGCATCGACGCGGTGATGCTCGCCCGCATCGACGAACAGGTCTCGACCGCGCCGCAGCCTTGGCTGCCGGCGATTCTCGTCGGCAAGCAGCTCTATCTCTTCGACTCGGAACTTGGCCTGCCGGTCCCCGGCCCGGGCGGCAAAGGCATCGCCACGCTGGCCGAGGCAGTCGCCGACTCTGCCGTTCTCAAGCAACTCGATCTGCCCGGCGGGGCGGCGTATCCGCAAACTCCCGAAAAACTCAAAAACGTCGTCGCCCTGATCGATGCCGAGCCCGAGGCATTGGCCCATCGGATGCTGCTCCTCCAGAAAGAGCTGCCGAGCAAGCAACACCTGATTCTGTCAGTCAATGCCAGCGGTCTGCGGTCGCGACTCCTGCAAGATTGCCCGCAGGTCAAAAGCGTGCGGCTCTGGCACGTGCCGCTGGAAGCGATCCTTTATCAGTACGGGCGGCCGCTCGCCCTGCGCAAGAATCGCGAGTTGTTCGAGGAATTCAGCCGGGGCGACATCATGTACTATATGCCCGGACCGCCGCTTCTGTTGGGCCGCAGCTCCCACCTCCAGGGGCAGTTTGAAAACCTCGAGCAGCTGCCAGGTGCACGCAAGCTCTACCTCGATTCGAGGCTGTCCGACGAGCGGCGGGACCTCCTGTATTCGTCGGAACAGTTTCGCCACGCGATGGGCTTCACGCAGCCCTTGCCCGCGGACGAACAGCAGAAAAAGGCGCTTTTGGAGACGCTCGTGGGCCGGATGCAGCGGGTCAAAGAGCACGCGACCTACTGGCTCGGCCTGACCTACTACGAATCGGGCAAATACGAGACGGCGATCGAGTGGCTCGAAGGGCGCGTGCTGAAGGCGCCGCTTCCCAGCCCGTGGATGGCCAGCGCCCGTTATAACGTCGCCCGGTCGTACGAGGCGCTTGGACAGCTCGACAGGGCGATCGCCCTGCTCGAAGCCGACGATTCCCCGCAGCAGCACGGCAACAAGCTGCGGGCAGCGTGGCTCAAGAATCGCTAGGCTACGCGGCTTTCTTCATCGCCGCATTGCACGCTGCCAGGTGCCCCCACAGGCGGCTTGAGCGGACGAGCGAATTGACCCAGCGCTTCGTCTTCTTCGGACGGAACGTGCTGTAATAGCGATACCGCACTTCGGCCTGCAGGGCATTGACAAGCGTCCGTGGCCGCTCCCACATGGCAATGTTGGCCTGGCTCGACTCGCCCCGCTTGCGGATGAATTCGGTCTGGCCAATGCCGTGGAAAAACCGGCGAATGTAGTCGAGCGTCAGGCGCTCGGCCGGAATGAAGTGCTTGACCTTGGAGGCCGGCACCCACCAGCCGCGATGGCCGGCGGCGAGCAGCTTGTGCAGGACGTCCGTTTCTTCGCCGCGGATTTCGCCGGTCGCGACGCGGCCGAGCTTCGGGTTATACGGGAACGCACGCTGGACGCTGGTCCGCATTGCGTAGTTGGCCCCGTAGGGGAGCCGCTTGAGGTCGAACTCGAACTCGTCGTTGCCCAAATCGCGAAAGGCAAAGGCCCCGTTGATCGCCGGCCAGTTGTCGAGCAGCCACTGGGGCGGGTCGTGCTCGAACCAGGGTTCGATCGGCCCGCCAAAGAAGCTGAACTCGGGGCGTGCGCGGGCTGCGGCCAGCATCTCGACCAGCCACTTTGAATCGACCAGCACGTCGTCGTCGGTCCAGATGATCAGCTCGCCCCGGGCGGCCATGGCCGCCGCGTTGCGGGCGTGCGATTGGCCTTGCTTCTCCTCGAACACGCGCCGCACCGGGAGCGATCTCGCGTGAGCGGCAATGATCTCGTCGGTGTTGTCCGTGCAGCGGTTATTCACCACGACGATTTCCCAGCTCGTGCCCACTGGAATCTCGAGGTGCCGCATATGCGCCAGCGTCTTGTCCAAGAGGTCCGAGCGATTCCAAGTGCAGATGGCGATTGTGGTGTCCATGTTATTAGTCCGTTGTCAGTAGTGTCAGTAGTCAGTGGTCAGTAGTCAGTTGGCGCGGTGCGACTGGCAAGGGACCATTGACAACTGACTACTGACAACTGACCCTAGGCAATCTCCTTGAAACCCAGGTGATACAGCCGCCCATACAGGTCGCAGCGGCGGACCAGTTCGTCATGCGTGCCGGCGTCGATGATCCGGCCGTGGTCCATCACGACGATCTTGTCGGCCAGGGCGATCGACGACATCCGGTGCGTGATCAGGAGCGTGGTGCGCCCGCGGATGAACTGCTCGAGCGCGCGGTGGATGAGCTGCTCGCTTTCCAGGTCAATCTGGCTGGTCGCTTCGTCCAGGATCAAGAACTTGGGGTCGCGGAGGATCGCCCGGGCCAGCAAGATCCGCTGGCGCTGCCCGCCGGAGAGCCGGCAGCCTCGCTCGCCCGCTTCGGTTTCGTAGCCGTGCGGCAGCTTTTCGGTGATGAACTTGTGGGCGTAGGCCTTCTCCGCTGCGGCGATTGTCTCGTCGCGCGTGGCATGCGGCGAGCCGTAGCGGATGTTGTTCCAGACCGTGTCGTCGAACAGCATCGCCTGCTGGGCAACCAGGCCCGTGAGCGAGCGGATGTCCTTGATCCGCAGTTCGCGAAGGTCGACGCCCCCTAGCTTCACCGAGCCGGCGACCGGGTCGTAAAACCGCGGCAGCAGGTTGCAAAGCGTCGTCTTCCCGCAGCCGTTGGGGCCGACGATCGCGACCGTTTCGCCGAAACGGACCGTGAGGTTGATGTCGGACAGGACCGTGTGACCGGCCTGGTAATGGAACGTGACGTTTTCGAAGACCAGATCAGGCCGCAGCGACGGCAGCGGCTTGGGATCGGGCGGATCGACGATTTTTGGCACGCGGTCCAATGCTTCGTACAGTCGGTCGGCGGCGGCCATGCCGCGCTGGAGCGTGTTCCAGACTTCCGACATCTTGCGGGCCGGGTCGCTCACGCCCATCAGAAGCGCGTAAAACGCCAGCAGCGAACCAAGACTGAGCGGCCGGTCCATGATCGGAATGCCCAGCAGGGTCATCCGCTGGTTGATCACGAGGTAGGCCCCCGTGACGATGGCGGTGCAGATGATGACGGTGCCCAGAAACTCGGCGCTGGCCCGACCCAGAGCGTTGAAGAACATGATCCGCAGGGCCTTGCGGAAGTAGCTCTTGCCCCGCTGGTGGAACCGCCGCCGCTCGTGCCGCTCCATGCCGAAGGCCTTGACCGCCTGGATGCCGGAGAAGGTTTCGGACAGTTGTTCGTACAGCTTGCCCATCTCTTCCATCGCCCGGCGGTTGGCCTTTTTGAGCGATTGCGAGAGGCGGGCGATGATCCATACCGCCAAGGGTGCGATGAGCAGCGACACGATAAGCAGCCGCCAGCAGATCAGCGCCGCGCCGACGAGGCAGGCCGCCATTTTGAGCGGTTCGAGGATCAATCGGCCCAGGAGCACGTTGACGCCGCTGAAGGAGCAGTTGATGTCGCCCGTGAAGCGGTGCATCAAGTGGCTGGTGTGGTCGTTGCCGAAATGAGCCATCTCCATCTTGAGGAGCTTGCGGAAGAGCGTTTTCCGCATGTCGAGCAAGGCCAGCTGCGTCATCCGCTCGATCAGCATCAGGTTGCTGACCAGGAGCGTGTCCTTGATGAACGTCGCTGCGAGTAAAAAGCCGACGAACAGGGCCAGCGTCGCAAACGAATCGTTGGGCAGGTGCCGCTTTACCAGCGGCTGGAGAAACTGGGCCGCCTCCAGCTCCTTCTGGGCCGCGAAAAGTTTGTTGTCGAGGGAGCTGCGTTGCCTTTGGAGGTCCTTGGCGTTGCCCTGTCCCTGCTTGATGGCCGCGTCAACGGCTGCCAGTTTCTTCTGAAAGTCGGCAACCTTTTCGTGGCCGGTTTTGACTTTGGCGTCGGCGAAGTCGTGTGGCGGTTTCTCGCTGAAGACGATCTCGACGATCGGCTTGATCAGACCGAGATTGGCCCCCCACAGCACCGCCACACCCAGCGAGCAGAGGATCGCCGCGGCAAACGTGTAGCGGCGGCTGAGCGTAAGGCGAACGACGCGGAGAAAATTGCGCATGGCGTCGGGCGAGGTCGTTCTTCGCCGCCTTGGCGAACCAGGCGGGCAGCGGCAATGTCTTTCTTCGTGCTAGCGGAGGGAGCTGCGGCTCCCTTCGGTGGCCCGCTTGTATCAAATATCGGCATGCGCGGCCAAGACCGACTTAGATTTCGCTGCCCGCCAGGTTTCACCAGCTTTCCTCGCCTTCGCACTCGTCGTCAGTTGAGCGACGTCGCAAAGCGCCCGGCCGTCGGGTGCGCGATCCGCCGCCAGTCGTCGCACGACAGCTCGATCGCGTCCTCGTGCGTTCCGGCCTGGAACATCATCGGTCCCCGGCCTTGCATGAGGGACGAATCGGCCAGCAGCTTGACCCCTTCCCAGTGCTGGAGCGGCGGAATCGCTCCGACCTCGCAATCGGTGAACCGCTCGGCGATCTCCTGCTCGGTCGCCAGGCGGCACGCGGCGCCTCCCATCGCTTCGCTTACGGCCAACAAGTCCAACCGCCGCGATGCAGGCAGCACCACGGCCACGAACTCATCGCCGGCTTTCACGATGACGACCTTTGCCAACCGGTGGCCCGAGACATGTTCCTCGGCGGCCACATCCTGCGACGTGTAACGTGGGGGGTGGTGATGCACGCGATAGGGAACGTGCTCTTCTTCCAGCGTGGCTTCGATCCAATGCGGCAGTTGCATGAGCGCACCTCGCTTTCGCCAGGGCACGCAAGCCGCGGAGAGCCGCTCTCCCACAAGCCCGCGGGCCGGGGAAACATTTGACACTTGCATTATAGCGGCCAGCATCAGAAAGCACGTGCTACTGGTCGTTTGACACCGCGCCGCTCTACTGGGCCAGACCCTGAAGCAGCCGTGCGAGGGCGCGAATCGTTTCCAAATCGTTATCGCTCAGCCGGCCAATCCGCTGCTCGATTCGCCGCACATCGCAGGCGCCAATTTGGAAGACAAGAGCTACGGACGGCAGGCTCAACCCGTTTGCCGGAGAAGGTTGGATCAACACAGTGCCAGAGAACCGCAGCGCTCCTTGCTGCGACGAGAGCGGGATCACGAGAATCGTTGGCAATCCCGAAAATGCGGCCGTGTCCTGCCAAATTACTGCCGGCCTGCGGCCACGCTGTTCGCGGCCGCCGCGATCGGGCAAATCGACCCAATACACGTCGCCCAGTTTCAACGCGACCCCTCCTCAACGATCGATAGCGCTTCTTCGCGTACGTCTTGCCAGGCTTCGAGTTCGTCGATCAGGCCGGGTTCCAAGCGCAGATACCATTGCAGCGCCTCGCCTACGAGCGTTTCGACGCTTACATTTCGCTGGCGAGCGCGGTCCACTAGCTTCTGTTCCAAATCGGTAGGAATGGCAAGCGTCATTTCAAACTCCTGAATCCGGACAGGTGTTGATTAATTCTACCATCGAACGCAAAGCCAGTTGAACAAAGTCGTTCAGATCGCTGGAATAACGGCAAGGGGTATCGCCCACGGCCTCAAAGCTGTGAGTAAGGCGCTAGCGAAACAGCACAAAGCGACCGTTGGCATCGACCACGCCCGCGACGCCGCTACCCGCGCTTTTGACCGATTCGAGGCGTCCCGAGGGCTGCCCTTTCTGGTCATAGAGCTGCCAGGAGAGTTGGCCGTTCTTCTTCCAGGTGACCAGCGTGTTGCCGGCCGGATCGTTAAGGGCCAACATGCCGGTGCGCATGCCCGCCTGCCCCGGAGTTTTGATTTCGCTCGGCGGCAGCGGCGTGCCGCGGCCGTCGAGTCGGGCAAAATAGATCTGCCCTTCGGTCGGCCATACGGCCAGCAGGCCATCACCGCTGGGCGCAATCGTGTAATAACTCATCGGGCAGGCGTCGATCTTCCACAGTGTCGAGCTGACCCGCGTCCGCGACACCTTGCTTTTGCTCTGATCCCAGAGGACCAGGAACATGTCGCGCTGGTTGTCGGTTTCTTCGCGATAGAGCAAGGCCAGGCGGCCATCGGCCGTATAGGCGGCACTCGTCGTACAGCAGTCACAGGGGTCCAGCGACGAATCGATCTGGGCGGCCGGCGCGAACGACGCGCCGTCGTCGTGGGAGATGCTGGCGTACAGCTTGCCCGACAGCCAACAGGCGGTGACGTTTCCCTTGTCGTCGGCCGCGAGCGAAAAACCTTCGCTCGGCTGATGGTTGAGGTTCCGCACCGGCGAGAACGCGGCGGCCCTGGGATCAAGCCGGGCGTAAAAGAAGGCCCACTCTTCTTTGGGCAACTTCAGCTTCCAGGCGTTGGTGCCCATCGCCACATGCACCGAGCCCCCCTTGCCCACCGCCATGTCCCACGCGCTAAACTCCAGTCCGGGCTTACGCGAACTCCGATCGACGACGGCGATGGGATTCGTGAATGTCTTGCCACCGTCGGTGGACCGCACGTAGCTGGGACCATCGGCCGCTGCGTACAGCAAGTGGATGACACCCTGCGAATCGCATTTGGCCGACACGGGCTGGCCGCCGCCGGGAGCCGCAGTTGTCGCGACATTAGTTGCCGCTTGAGCAGCGCTGGCTGCGGCCAACAAGGCCCAGCCAACGTAGGAGATGAACGGCGCTAAAGCTGCACGGCAGTTAGGACGGATCACGAGACGCTCCTTTTGCTGATACCGCTTCAATCGTACCTGTCGCGATATGGCCCAACAAGCGAAACCGCTAGAGCACTTCTCGCAACAATTGCGGGAACACCTTCGCAACCTTGCCGACCAGGTAATCCCCGTAGGTACCGCGAAATTCGTGGACGCTGGCCTTGTCCCACCGCTCGTGGAGGTCGTCGGCGGCGGCCCGGCCGGCCAATTCGTCGATCGGCCGGACTTCGGCGTCGAAATTGGGGTCGAAGAAGAACGGAAACGAGAGCCGGTCGCGGCGGGCCGTGTTGAGCACTCGATGGGGCGTCGAGCGATAAAGGCCGCGGGTCATCCGGTCGAGCATGTCGCCGATGTTGCACAGGAATGAGCCGGGGATCGGCGGGGCGTCGATCCATCGCGAGCGGGAGCGGACTTGCAGGCCCCCCACGTCGTCCTGCCGCAGGATCGTCAGCACGCCGTAGTCGGTGTGCTCGCCGACGCCCCAGCGGAAGTCTTCGCTGGCAACAATCGGTCTTGGTGAGTACGGGTAGTTGAAAATGCGGAACAGAATTAGCGGATCGCGGGTGTAGCGGTCGGCGAAGTAGGTTTCTTCGACTCCCAAGCTGATTGCCAGGCTGGCCATGAGGGCGTGGCCGACCTGCGTGAGCGCCGCGAGATAGTCCAGCACGGTTTCGCGAAATTGCGGAATGTCGGGAAAGAGGTTTCGCCCATGCATTGGCTTGCTGGCGAGGACCGCGGGATGATCATCCGGAAGTTCCGCGCCAAAATAGAGCCCTTCCTTTTGATCGGGCTTGCCGGAGGTCAGCTCGTCTCCGAGGGGAAAGTAGCCCCGCCAGGCCCGCCCGCCACGCGCCATGCTGATCTTCATCTTCATCGCCTGATCCAGCGCAAAGAATTGCCGGCTGAGCCGCTCCAGGCGAATCACGAGCGACTCATCCACACTGTGGCCGACGATGTAGAAGAAGCCGCATCCGCGGCAGGCCGCGCCAAGTTGGTCGGCGACCGCCGCCTTCTGGGATGAGCCGGCGATCAGCGGAGAGATGTCGATGATCGGGACGTGGGAGAACTCGGGGGTGGGATCGGGCCTGGCCATGTCGCCATTATGCCTTGCCCGGCGCCATCGTCGCACCAGGCGGGGCTGCTGAATCGAACTGCTGGATGGATGCCGGCGGCGCGGGTCGGGTATCATGTGCCCATGTGCGATAGCGCCGCCACAAGAGATCGGGAGAATCGAGCCATGTTTTCCGCGTTGCACCACGGATTTCGTGTCCTGCCGAAGGCCGCGATCATTGTCGCTCGCGTTTTGGCGCTCGTCGTGGGACTGCTCGCGACATGCCGCCTCGGCGCGGTAGAGCCGCCGCCAACTCCCGAAGATTCCTACCCTCGGATTTACATTGGCAAGCCCGACGGCTCGGAGATGAAACAGCTGGTCGAGTTGGAGGAGCACAAGGCGCAAGGTTCGCCGACCTGGTCGCAGGACGGCAAGACGATTGCCTTTGATGCATGGCGTCCTCTGGTTGGCGAAACCCACGTGAACGCCAAGATCGTGGTCGTCAATGCCGATGGGACCAAGCCGCGAATCCTGGGAGACGGAGCGATGCCGAGCTTCTCGCCCCTCAAGAACCGGATCGCGATTTCGCGCTATGCCCCCAACCAGGGCGTCTGGGTGATCGGGGGCGAAGGCCACGAGCAGGAGCTGGTCCTGCTCGATCCCGAAGGCTGGGGCACCGACTGGTCGCCCGACGGAAAGCAGATCGTGTACGGCGTTTACAACAACGAGGCCGCCAACCTGGTGGTTTACGATCTCATCGAGGGGGTGCGGGTTTCTTTGTTCGAGGAGGGGAAGTCCCCTTACAGCTATTTCTTCTGGAATTTCGCCTGGTCGCCCGACGGCCGCCGCATTGCCTTCAAGGGGCAGCGGACCGACGGCCGAATCGAGATCGGCATCGTAGATGCGCGGGGAGCCAAGGAGGGGCTCGTGACGCGCTTCGAAGGAGAGGTCACTGCCAACGTCGCCTGGAGCCACGACTCGAAGCAAATCCTGTTCAGCCGGGCGACTCCCGAGCGCATGAACCGGGTGCAGTTGTTCGTGATGGACGCCGACACGAAGGACCCGCCAAAGCTTTTGTCGGGTCAGGATCCACAGCGAGTCAATATGACCGCAGCGTTTTCGCCCGATGGGAAAACTCTTCTGGTGGCCAGCCGTCAGCCGCCGGTGAAGAAGGGGGCGAAGAAGGGCCAGTAGAAATTGAACGTCGCCGATCATGCAGCGCCACGGAGGGCGTTCCCTTCAGCGCGCGGCTAGCGCGAAGGGGTCGGGAGTCTTTGGCGGGCGAGGGAGTTCAAAATGGAGAATCGCTTGCCGCCAAAGACTCCCGACGCCGTGTGCAGAGAACTGTTCAGCGAGCCGCAAACGACGCGAGGAATCGCCGCGTGTGCGACGATTCCTCGCTAGAGCGCTGTGACTTGTGGCCGCGGCGACAGTGCTACTCGACTAATCTACTACTCGACGAGGTGCAAAATCCGGACCGGGATGGCCTGCGTGGGATTGTAGTCGATGGTCAGGGTGCCGTTGCCTTTGATCGCAAGGAAGCGGCTGATGTACTGCGAACCGATTCTGCCGGAGCCGCCACCGCCGATCGCGAGGGTTCCGTTGGCGCAATAGAAAGTGCCGGTGATGTCCATCAAGCCGCCGCCCTGTACGGACATCTCGTTCGTCGATTCGCGGTCCTGGAAGAGCGTGAGCCCAGTGTAGATGCCGCTGGTGGGTGGGCTCATGACGATCGAGCCGGTGCCGCCGATGCTGATGACATCGGTGTTGGACTGCGGGGCATTGTAGATCATGACACCGTGGGCCAGGAGGTTACCCTGCCCGGCAAACTCGAATCCGCCGCCATCCATGTAATAGATGCCAGGGGCCATGTTGAGGCTCCCCTGGCCGGAAATTTTGATGCCGCCTCGATACACGCCGGGCAGAATGGTCGAAGTGCCGTTGCTCGAGCGAAACGTGTTGTTGCTCTGGACGGGCATGCCGGTGGGGTCGGGCTCGGGAATGTGGCGGAGCGGGTCGGGCTGTGGCGGTGTGCCATATTCAATGGGACCGACGAACGCACCGCTGCCGGTGGTTGCCGAACCGCCCGTAATCTTGAAATCGTCGGCCTGAAAGTACAGACCGTTGCTCATCGCGGCCTCCGGCGCGTCCGAGTTCACAATGACCTTGGCTCCTGTCACTCTGACGGTGGCGTTGCCGTTGCCGTAGAGCGAGGAAGGTCGATGCAGGTCCAAGACGTGAATGCCGATAAACGACGGTTCCCAATTTCCACGGGCGACGGCGCGAGCCGGCACGGGAATGGCCCCGCTGCCGAAGAGGGCGCTGAAGTAGCGGGGCTGGTTGAATTGCAGGCTGACTTCGGCATATCCGGGCGGAAGGGCCGTGCCTACATTCGGACCGCCGGTGTAAAACTCGGGCGAAGTGCGGACGGTGACGACGGAATCGGTTCCGTTGCCCGAGAAGCCATTGGCGGCGGCGATGTCGCGGGCCCGCTCCTCGGCGGTGCCGTAGGTGTCGATCCCCTTGTTGGCCGGGTAGTTGCGGAAGAGGTCTTCCGCGGCGGCGATCGCGGCGGCGTCGGCAGTGGCCTGGCCCTGGCGGCGTTTTTCGAGCAATCCGCCGCCGTCGATGGCGATGGCGACGAACGCGAGGACGGCGGCGAGGCTGACGGCGACGAGGATGACGACGGCGCCGCGGCGCGTCAATCGATTGGCGGCCAGACGTTTGGTGAGTTTCATGGTGATTGCTCCTCCGTAGCGGAACTCGCCAGAGTTCAGGCGAGATGTCAGGCGAATTCAGCTATGTGTTTACGAGATTTCCTGAAGTCTGGCGACTTCAGCTACGTCTTAGTGGCTCGGGTGGCTGGGAGTGAGCGTCGGTGAATCCCGCGGGTCCAGGTGCGGGA
The DNA here is from genome assembly GCA_022614795.1 of Planctomycetaceae bacterium. Lineage (GTDB taxonomy): Bacteria > Planctomycetota > Planctomycetia > Pirellulales > Pirellulaceae > CAYLLN01. The sequence goes on from JAKEHX010000246.1 coordinate 15,494, forward strand.
CACGCGCCTCCCAGCCACCCGGCCGTGGCTCCTGCGTTAGTATTGCTAGTAATACATTTGAACTTCGGACGTGCTGGTCAGGGTGTAAGGCCCGATGAGGTACATCTCCGGGAACCACTCATAGTTCACGGTAACCGTGACGGTGTTTCCCGTAGGATGTGCGACATCCTCATCGACCCAGAGAGGAAAATTGTTCTGATCCCAGGTCACGCTGTAGGTAATGTGGTTGGGGTCGAGCGCGGTAGCCCGGGGCAGGATGGCCTGGTTATAAACGTCTGCGGGTGTGGCGGCCGGATTGCCGGTCTCTTGTTCATACAAACCGCCGTGCACGGAGGCCCAGCGAGCGCCTTCGCGGGCCAGCCCGGCCACTTGCTGGTAGCGGAACACGCCCAGGCCGCCGACGATCGTCGCAAAGATCAGGAAAAACGCGATCGGGCAGACGATGGCGAATTCAACGGTGGTCACACCGCGGCGACGGCGATTGATGGTTGGGCGCATAAAGCACCTCGCCTGTGGTTAGGGGTTGGTGTTGGGTACGATCGCGGAGACGTACATCCGCACCGTGCGCTTGAGATTGACTTCGTTGGGGATGCCAGGAAAACCGGTGATCGTTGCGAACTTGTATTCGGCCGAAACTTCGATCCAGGCGTGGCCGGAGCCATTGGCGCCGGTGCGCTCGGTGATCGTCGGCGGCGGGTCTATGTTGCGAGCTTCCGACAGGGCGGCATCCTGCGTGCTGGTGAAAGGCGACTCGCTGGCGGTCCATGGATCGCTGGCGTAGAACGCTCCGCTGCGCGCGCAGTTCGTAAGCGTCTGCGAGTAGTAGTACACGCGGGCAAAATCGACCGCGATTATGAACAGAAACACGAGGAGCGGCGCGAGAACGGCCATTTCGACGACGGCCGCACCCCTGCGGCGAGGGGCGCGCCGCGATGCTGTCGGGCGCAGTGCAGAGCACGCAGAGCACGCGCGACGGGGCTGGCGGGCCAAATTCGGCCAATGAGCGTACATGTTTCAATCTCGCCGGGCGGGCGAAGCCGCATTCTCGAACTTGGCGGCTTGACCGCTCGGTCTCCCTGTACTGGAGTGGTGAATTGCGGGTCGAATGAAGGAGTTAGTGAGAGGTGAATGAGCCGCGAATTGCGTTTGGCCGCGCATGGAGCGGCGACCATCGAAACACTAGGTCGCCCGTGGCGAATGTCAAATAGTAGGCATTACCGGCACAAATCGGCCGCTGAGGGTGGCCTGGCTGCGAGGCAAGAATGGCCTATCACGGACCAATCCTGGCGCTGGTGACGATGTTGCCGGTGACGATGTTGCCGGTGACGATGTTGCCGGTGACGATGTTGCCG